>NZ_JAVRBQ020000073.1:0-49069 GCF_034531215.2 Nostoc sp. ChiSLP03a | reverse complement strand
AAATTTTTTTTAAAATCTTTGATTTTCCGTTAGGACTCTATCAATAAGCTGACACTATTGATAATCAGTTCGCTGAACTCAAAACCTTGCCTACCAAGGCTTGTATCTTACCAGGCAATGATTTTAGGACTTGTGTATACATCGTGGCACCTTGGCTAATGAAGCGTTAATATTCTTTCTCCCCTGCCCCTCTGCCCCCCTACCCCCTGCCTTGCCATAACCACAGTTTTCAACACCGACCGACTTATGCTCAACACTCCCTTTCCGTTTAAGCGATTATCTGGCGCTGTAACCGAAAGCGACTCATTACGAGTCGTTGTTTTTGCGATCGCAGACTATTTATTTGCCCTACCAGTTGGTGCAGTTCTCAAGGTGATTGCTTGTCCCCCTATTCGCAGTACGGTTGAAAGTGGCATCGGGATGGTTGATTTGGGAGCGCAAACTATTACGGTTGTGGACTTGCGCCAGAAGTTTATTCAGCAAGTACAAGGGCAACAGGCGCATCAAGTTCTCCCTGCGGTTGACACTTCAGGGCGCTTCTTACTTCTAACTCAAACGCGGACTGGGGAAATTTGTGGCATTCCTGTGGACAAGCCCCCTGCTCTAATCGATATTCCTTTGGAAGTTGTGCGTCCGGTGCCGTGGTCTTATCGGCAAGTGGCGGAGTTAAGCTGTGTGAGTCACATGGCTGTTTTGCCTGTAGCACCAAACGAGGAACCACTCAAAGTCCTGCTTCTAGGTATGAGCCAGATATTGGCTGATAAGTTGGGGTTGCCCGGAACAACCCCAACCTTAACTCCTGGGCTGACATCAGGCGAACAACGGCAAAGATTTCTGCGTTTTTCCTTGGGCGATCGAGGAAGTGGATTGCTACCATTCCATTCATTACAGGACATTATTCATCTCGCTAGCCAAGAAATTTCCCCAGCCCCGGCCTTACCAAGTTGGATTTTAGGTTTCTATAATTGGCAAGGACAGATGTTGCGGCTGGTTGACTTGGAGCATTTGCTTGGTTATGCGCCACTTTTGAAGCGGCAGTCACGACCAGAAAAGCCAATGGTTCTGGTTATCGAGCTGCAAAATCAGGTAATCGGGTTTTTAGTCGCTCATGTCTTAGATGTAGAGTGGCAGGATTTACAGCAAATACAATCGGCACCAACCGACTTTTCCCCAAACAAACTGCTAAATTTTGTTCGAGGTATTCTGCCAGACGATCGCTGGATTTTAGACACCAGAGCGATCGCCCAGACATTGCAATGGCAAACCCACTGATTTAACTTGATGCTGCCAAGGAGTTTTCTGTGACGATCGCAACTTTAGACCCTAATCTTGAAACCCAGCCTGACAATCAAATCCAGATAGAAGAAATTTTGGCTAATGTGGCTGTACTCAAAGCAGTCTTTCAATCTGCTAAGGGGCCAAAGGTCGCTCAATTACAGCACAAGGTAAGTCAAATCGAAGCTTTTATCCAAGCTTTGGCTCAGGATTCGCCCAGCGATAATGATGACAATGTGCAAAGGGCTTTTCACCTCCAGCGAGAACAACTGGCGGCAATTGCTCGGCAAATGCAGCAGGCAAAAGGCCAAACCGCACTTTTGGAAACTACAGCCACCGCTTTGCAAGATGTTCTCAGTGCCGATCGCGTCCTGATTTATCGCTTTGAGGAAGACAATCGCTCTCGGGCGATCGCTGAAGCTATACAACCGGGTTGGACATCCTTGCTCAACCAATCCCTACCGATAAATGTGTTTGTTACTCAACCCAATTTTAGTAACCCAACTGAAGTATTAGAACTAACCCCGCGCCAACAGCAATTTTGGCAACGCTTTCAGGTGCAAGCGAGTCTGTGCTTACCCTTGATTGTCAAACAACAGCCTTGGGGTTTGTTAGTTATTCAGCATTGCCTTGCACCCCGACAATGGCAGGAAGCAGAGCGCAGTTTGCTGCAACAAGTAGGAATGATGTTGACAATTAACTTGCACTCGGCTGAAATAGTAGCTCCACCTGCTCAACAGCTGTCACCGCCTCCCCAAAAGGCTGAATCCTGCGATCGCTCACAGTTATTAGTGCCATTGCAGCAGGTGAGCCAAGCCTTACAAGAAGGAGCAAGAATCGCCGAACTTACCAACGAGCATTTATTGTCTATTCAAGATACTGTTGCTTTTACTAATAAACAGCTGCAATATCTTGGTGAATTTTGTCAGCAAGCTTCTGGCTTTGTTGGCCTTGTGGAAGGCTTGAGTAGCAAAATTCAAGTTTTGTCCTTGAATACAGCTATTGAAGCAACAAAAACTAACGACCAGGAACTAAGTTTGCTAGCTGCTGCCGAACAGGTAGAAATTCTCGCCCGTCAAGCCCGCGAAAGCACCGTAAATATAGAGGAATGGTTCCAAGAACTCCAAGTAGCAACAAGAGACGTTGTTTCTGCTATCGAACCGTGCGATCGCCAAATCAGTGCTGGGCTGGAGTCAATCGCGCAAATCCAAGAGCAATTTAAAGCGATCGCCGACATCGCTGCTTCTACCCTCCAAACAATAAACCTCTTGCAAAAATAGTTTTGCACTCTTGGGGAAAAGGGGTAAGAAAAAACCTTTACCCTTTAACCTTTTCCCCTACAAATGCCAAGAAGTCTAGTATCGAAGCCATAGAATTTTCACAAACCAGGAGTTTCGATGAGTACCGATTTTGTCCCCCAACCGCAGAACGACGATCGCTTTCTAGAAGAAGCGATCGATTTGTTACTGTTCTTGGAGCAGGAGTTGCCTAACTATACAAAAGACAGTAACCCCGGTACAGCTTTGGCTCTCATGGAAGCTGCTGGCTCTCTGCATTCGATTGCCATAGCAGCCGAACTACATACGATTGCCATAGTTGCGGCTGCACTAGAAGAGATTTTTCAGCTTTTGTATCAGTATCGAGCAACTATTGACGCTCCAATCGCCTCTTTGTTGTCGGAAGGATTAGATTGCTTACAAATGCTGTTGATGGCATTTTTAACAGCCTCGAAAATTGAGGAAGTAGAAATTCTGGAGCGGATGTCTGCCATTGTTGCTCGTCTGCAAGCAGAGTTTGGCGATTCCCAGGAAACAAACCTTGAGACATCGGTAGAGCGATCGCAGGAACATCAATCAGTTATTCAGTTTGGCGATTCCTTGGCTGAGGTAGAATCTTCTGCGGCTCTACCAGAGCAAGTTACGGTTAAAGACAAGGAACTAATAGATGAAACTAGCCCTCACTCTGCCAGCCTCGATCGCGTAGATACTGAGCAGCTTCCGATTGAGGTGGGGGAACTAGCAAACCTGGAGGAGGGAGATTTTCAGGCTTGGTTGGGAGAATTTTTCCTGCCTGCTGAAATATCTGAAGCATCTTTAGTTAAATCTTCGAGCGATCGCCATGCACTCTCTTTGCAAGAATTCATTCCCTCCATTGTTGCAACCAGTATTCCAACCGCCACACCCATCAATCTTGAACATCTCGAACAACTAAACGCACTGATTGCAACATTACTAACTAACTACGATCGGCAAGCTTGTCGCGAAGAACAACAGCAACATGCGATCGGGCAGTTGCTTCGACAAGTTAAACGATTACAACGCCTGCTGGATAATCTACAGGAATGGTCAGGACGTTTAGCAGCAATTTCAGATACCCTTTCCCCTCTGGCTGCTTCTCGCTCTGGGCAATTGTACAGTACTCTGCAATCTGTTTTGGCTGAAGCGTCTGTTGTGGCATCAACTGTTCATTCCCTGAATAACGATCGTCACCAACTCAAACAAGAATTTATACAGCAGGAAAACTTACTTAATCGTTCTGCTAATTTAGTCAAAAAAGTTACAACTATTCCTTTAAAAGTAGCCTTAGAACCATTGCATCGGCTTTGGTCGCAGTTACAAGCTCTCCAAGATAAGTCTGCTAGACTACATTTACAAATTAGCGATATCCAAGTCGATCGCGCCTTTAGCGATCGCCTCCGTATCCTCCTGTTGCATATCAGTTGTTATTTACTAGAGCAAAGTATTGAGTCTTCCCAAACACGCCAACAGCTAGGTAAAAATAGCAACGGTATGATTGAATTTCAGATTTACCAGCAGGGAAATCAACTAATTATTGATGGCTGTGATGATGGCGCAGGACTTAACTTATCGCAAATCTATCAACAAGCTTTAGCCCAAGGATTCGCCCTGACAAAACCAGGGGATATTCTACAAACAACTCAACTGACTGAACTCATACTTGAACCAGAGGTTTCATCTGTTTTATGCGATCGTGCTGCTTTAGAGTTAGGAGCAGAATTAACTGAAGTTTGCAAGCAATTAACAGCTATTCAAGGAAGAATAGTATTGAAGTCTAAAGCTGGATATGGTACAGCCTTCTCGCTGCAAATTCCCCTGGAGCAAAAAATTACTCAACTTATCGTCTGTCAAGCCAACTCCAGACTCTATGCATTTGTTGCCGATTCCGTAGAGCAGATTTGTTTATCCCAGTCCGAACAAATTCTCCAAACTCAAGCGGGACGCATGTTATTTTTGCAGGCTTCTGACACTAGTGGCTTCAGGAGTGGCGATTACGAGAATCCAACAACAGAAATGCTCGTCCCTATCCATTTACTGACTGATGTGCTGATTTCTCCTAATTACCTTCCCGCCCCAGTTACCACTTACAGTACAGATACACTAAATGCTTTCAAGCAGGATAAGCCTTTATTAGTATTTCGTTACTTAGACAAACGATGTGCTGTAGAAGTAGATTGTATCATCGGCAAGCAATCCTCTACAATCCATCCTCTAGGGGAAGCAATTCCAGTTGCTCCTTATATTCAAGGAACTAGCGTTTTTGCCAATGGGCAACTTGGCCTGGTTTTGGATGGTCAGCTGCTCACAAAATCTCTAGCTTGAACTCAATACCTGCCGAAAAAACTAAGTTACGACGATACTATCCTCAAATACTTTTGCAGTCTGGAAGACCCTAGAATTGAGGTAAGTCCTACAAGAAATCTCAAATATTAAACTGATATCTATCCACGAGGTAGAAGAAACTACTTACAAAATTCCGTATTGTAGAATTGCTGTCTTAAAATCAGGAAAAAACGCTCGTGGTTCCCATTAGAGATAATAATCCGACAAAAATCACGCCTTATGTAACTTATGGGTTGATTGCTGTCAATGTCCTCGCTTTTCTTTATGAAGCAAATCTTCCCCCACAAGCATTAAATGGATTTTTACACCTTGCGGCTGTAGTTCCACGAGAACTCACCTTAAGCTTTGGCGGCATCTCTGTACATCAACCAGTTCCAGAATGGGCAACTTTGATTACTTCCCAATTTCTGCACGGTGGTTTCTTGCACTTAGCTGGGAATATGTTGTTTCTCTGGATTTTTGGCAACAATGTTGAAGATAAGTTAGGTCATGCCAAATATTTACTGTTTTATTTATCTTGCGGTGTTTTGGCATCCTTGACCCAGTGGTTCTTCGCTCAAGATTCTAGCATTCCTTCTTTGGGTGCAAGTGGTGCGATCGCAGGTGTTATGGGTGCATACATTCTCCGCTTTCCCAACGCCGAAGTTCTTGGCGTTGTACCTTTAGGGTTTTTCTTCCCAACTTTCCGTGTCCCCGCATATTTCTTTTTAGGATTCTGGTTTCTCGAACAAGCCTTTTACGGACTTACCAGCCTGGAAGCACGTACTAACATCGGTATGGAAAGTGGCGGTATTGCCTACTGGGCCCATGCCGGCGGGTTTATTTTTGGGGCAATTCTCGGCCCACTGTTGGGTTTATTTAGCGATAAATCTCAAGAAGAATCTTGGTATCAATAATTTTTCGTAGTATCTTTGTTACCCTCAAGTATACTGATTAATTTAATAGGTGAAATTGTTTAACCTTCGCAACTGCCATGCCTGACAAGCTATATTGCAGTTAGTCAATAATTTAGGAAAAACACCTGTGTTTCCCCTCTACGATGAAAATCCGACGCGAATCACCCCGTATTTCACCTATGGGTTAATTGGCATGAATGTTTTAGTTTTTATTCACGAGGTGAGCCTGCCGAATGCACAATTAAGTCAATTTTTCAGTGAGTATGCAGTAGTGCCTCAAGAGTTAACCACCAATTTAAATGGAGAGTGGATAACGTTATTTACGTCGCAATTTTTACACGGTGGTTGGTGGCACTTAATCTCAAATATGGTGTTTCTCTGGGTTTTTGGCAACAATATTGAAGATCGATTGGGTCATGCCAAATATCTGATTTTTTATTTGGCGTGTGGTGCTTTAGCTGCATTGTGCCAATGGTTTATTGGGATGAATTCTGAGATTCCTTCTTTGGGGGCAAGTGGTGCAATTTCTGGGATTTTAGGTGCGTACATTATCCGCTTTCCCCACGCTCAAGTCATGACTTTAATCTTTTTAGGGTTTTTTATCACCACAATAAGAGTCCCAGCACTAGTAATAATTGGACTTTTTATTGTGCAAAATGTAATTTCCGGTCTTGCTACCCTGCAAACAGCCGCTAACATGAGCGTGGAAACTGGTGGAGTTGCCTACTGGGCCCACATCGGTGGTTTTATTTTTGGCGTAATTCTTGCTCCTTTATTTGGCTTGTTTCGGCGCGACTAAACACAGCATTTCCTGAAACTCTTAGCACAAAAATTGCTACCTCTCAATTCTTTGCCCTAACCTTCTCTACGAAACGCTTCTCTTTCAAAAACGCTAAAGCGAACGCCAATGCCATACTCTGCGTTCAAATTTACACATTTAAAACTATTAGTTTTTGTTGGCACTCGCTGAAACTTCTTCTGACTGTTCTACCTCAGATGTAAATGTTGATGATTTTGCAACTTCTTCAGGTACAGAAACGATGATATCAGCACCATTAATAATTGCTCCCAATAATCCCAGTTCCGATTCAACCAATTGATCGATAGCTTCACCGAGCATATTCTCTTGCGTATAGTTTGGTCGCGCCACCAGTACGATCCCATCGCTGTAGGGTTGAATTAACAATGGGTCATTGGATGTGCTGAGTGGGCTAGTATCTAAAATAACTAAATCAAATCGTTCGCGGACATCTTCTATCAGCCGCCGCATTTCGCTGGATTCAAGAATAGCAGCGGATTGCCGTACTGGGCCAGGGCTGGGAAGAATGTATAAATTTTCAACATCAGGAACTAAACGAATACATTCACTCAAATTAGCGTAATAACGTAGAGGTTCAATAGTGGCTTCAGGGTCAGGGATTACTTTTAAAGATGTACAACGGGAAGGCGATCGCAAATCTGTTTCGATAATTAAGGTTCTTTTACCAGCACGAGCGGAAGCAACACCCAAATTATAAGCACTTGCCGTTTTCCCCTCTAGGCTACTGGTGCTAGTAATCAATACTACCTTTAAGTTTTTACCACCAATCCGGCGCATATTACTACGGAATTTCTCATAAAATTCTAAATAAGGAGAATCTTGGGAAAATACTACCGGTACTGCATCTGGCTCCAAATCATCAACTGGCATTAAAGGCAATTCTCCCAACAGTGCCACTTCTCGTTGCTTGAGGCTCTCGCGAATATCCTCCCTGGTTTTGAAAGTCCCTTCCAGCGCTCCCAACAAAAATATCACCCCGCCACCAATCAATACACCTAAGAAACCACCCACAGCCAGGGTAATAGGCACACTCTTCGGAGGTTTGGGATCGACAGTAACTGCGGGGCGTCTGGCAATACTGAGGCTGCTGGTAGTTTCTGCCTCTGCGGTTTTGGCATCGGTTAGCTTCGCCTGCATTTGGTCATAGATGCCTTTTTTGAGTCCAACCTCCTGTTCTAAACGCGATCGCTCTAATTGCTTATTAGGTATCAGAGCATACTCTCGCCGGAGTCGCGCTTCTAGTTGAATTTCTTGAGCTAGTTGTTGTTGCAGTGTCTCCCGTTGGGTTTGTAAAGACACCATTTGGTTTGCCAATTGCTGGCGTGTTGGATCTAAACTGCTTTGAGTACGAATACCTGCAACGCTACCCTGAAGCGGAGCCGCCGTCCCACCACCACCTAAAACCTCAGCGGCACGTTGTTGTAGTAATTCCTCAGCAGCTTGTTTCTGACGAATTAACTGCACCATCGTTGGATGTTCCGGCCGCAAATCTTTTCTAAGTACAGCGATTTGCGATTCACTTTGATAAATTTGCGCTCGTAAGTTCCCAATAATTGGATCGGCACTCAAAGCAGAAGAAACATAAGCTTGTCCGACTGTTAAGCCTAACTTATTTTGTAAACTGCGAACTTGACCATCAACCCCAGAAATAGTTAATTGAATTTGCCGTTGGAGATTTTGGCTGGCAGTAATGGCGCTTAACAAGCTGCCATTCTCTGCGGCTAAGATTGCTGTTCGCTCGACGCGATCGTACTGTTCCAGCTTCTTTTCAGCAATTTGCAATTCCCGTTTAGCTTGTGGTGTGCGATCGTTAATCTTTTGAATAATTGCTTGTAAGCGCCCAGTATTGATGTCACTACTCAACTTAATCATTGCTTGCATCAATTCCGTCAATACCTGTATGGCTCGTTTGGCGTCACTATCTACATATTTAAGTTCAAAGGTAGAAGATTCTAATTCTCCACTCTTAGCATTTTTTTTAGGTAGAGCAAGAGCAAGACTTGCACCGAGTTGTTTCGGTTTGACACCGACTTTCTCCGCCACACCTGCAATTATCTGGTTTGATAGTAAAACTTCCTCATTTAGTTCCTTCCCTTGCTGTTGGATTTCATTACCAGTTGCAGAGAAAGAAACTGGTGGTCCACTATAAGTAAGTGCCCCAGATGCTATATAGCTAGTAGGTGGCTCTGGTTGCATAGCTACCACAGTTGACCCAGCAACAACTAAACCAAAACTAGCTAGTCCAATCCATTTATATTTATCAAAAGCAATCAGATAACGTTTAACAATTGGTGGGGTCATGGTCGCTTCGCTCCAATTCAAAATTTAAAATACAAAATTCAAAATTTAGGAAGCACCAAACAAAGATAGTGGCTTTGATACAAGTATGCTATCAACTTCCTACTGTATATATCGGTTGATATCTTTAAGACTTTTCCATTAATAAATTCAAATATTCAGTTAGAGATGTGGTTTTTTACACTCCAAACTATTTCTAGGTTGTATCCTTCTTTAATGTTACTAATTTATCTACCACCAACGTTGTCAAAAAACCGCAGAAAGGATTGAACATTGAAGAAAGGCTGGGTAATAGTGGTCAGGAAATTAGTAATTCTACCAATGAGGTTCCGACCAACAACAATAACATCATTATCTTGAAGTGCCACATTTTGAGACGCATCACCGCCTAGAGCTTTTTTAGCATCAAGTTTTTGGGTAACAGCTCTGCCTCGTTCCGAATCAAAGCGAACCAAAGCAATATCTCTCAGATTAGCAGTGTCTAGATTTACACCTCCCAAAGCATCTACAAATGTACTGCCGTTAGGCAGTGCTTGAATGGAAAGACCACCCGCAGCGTAGTTTAAAACTCGGACTCTAATCTGTGGTGTAGCCAAGGATGAACGTGCTACTAAATTGCGGTCATAACCATCCTCACTACCAACTTCACGACGGGGTACGAGTATCGCATCTCCGTCTTGTAAGCGTAAATTTGGGATTGAACCGCCATTTTGCAGTGCTGCGTATAAGTCAATCGTTTGTGAAATCACAGAACCATCGATTAACTTTCGGCGTACTTGCACCTGTCGCAGGTCTGCATTCAACGTTGAACCACCAGATACTAGCAAAGCATCAGCAACACGGGGTGTTGGTGAATTAATTGGATAAATTCCTGGTCGAAATATTTCCCCACTAATGGTAACTTGAACTGGTCGCGTTCCTGCCAAGGATACTACCACGATTGGATCTGGGAAAAAGCGACTCAAGCCTAGGCGAATTTTTTCTTGAGCTTCTTCCAGGGTTAAACCTTTTAATGACACCGTTCCCACTTGTGGCACGATGATGTTGCCTTCTGGACTAATTACAGCTTGAAAACTGAGGTCTGGACGCTGCGTTACTAAGGCTAAAACTATGATTGGATCGACGACATAACGATTTAAACCCAAGCGAATTTTTTCTTGAGCTTCTTCTAGGGTTAAACCTTGTAAAGAAACTGTTCCCAATAATGGCACTGCAATATTACCTTCTGGGTTGATTAAAGCTTGAAAGCTTAAATCTGGAAAGCGCTGAACCGAAACGCTAATTCCATCTCCTATGCCTAAACGGTATGGGCCGGGAGGACGCTGAAGCACAACACCAATTGCATCTCCTGGCCCCAAGAGGTAGCGACTGAGTTGCGGAGAAATTTCTTCATTTACACCACTAGGTGCAACTTCATTAACTGGCACAGGCGAGGGGAATAGGTTTGGTGATTGTCCTTGAGATGGAAAAGGCTGGGCAACAACAAGTTGGATAGGTGTTGTTAAGAAAACTCCTACTTGAAGACTGACAAAACACAAGGCGCTGAATCCACGCATATAATAACTAGCATCTATGAACATTGGTGCAGAAAATATTTAGATATAAATTAGTC
Organism: Nostoc sp. ChiSLP03a; assembly: GCF_034531215.2. Taxonomy (NCBI): domain Bacteria; kingdom Bacillati; phylum Cyanobacteriota; class Cyanophyceae; order Nostocales; family Nostocaceae; genus Nostoc; species Nostoc sp. ChiSLP03a. The sequence goes on along the minus strand of NZ_JAVRBQ020000073.1, from coordinate 38,527 downwards.
GCGCCGAGTGGTTATTTTACTCTAAAAATGCCTTCAATGTCTCTTTTACCTACAAGTATTTACCAAGAAAAAGAGAATAATTTTGCTAAATTTAATTTCTAACTTGATGTTGTTAACATCATTTTAGATGAGTTTCAGCCTGAACACAATTTATAGAGATACCCTGGATAAATCTCTGCGCAAGGGCATCAAAACAGACTCTACAAAGGGCCTGCCATTAATGCAGCTTGAACTGTTTCCCCAATAGACTGAGCTAAAGACCAAGATGTTTCTACCTGCCCCAAAGGTTCCATTGGAATCAGAATGCTCACGCCAACCCAAGGAGTGCGTTGCTTGCGCCATTGTGCTAGTTGATCTGCCAAGAACCAGTGAAAAGGTGATGGATTTCCACCGTCTGGCATCGCATACCATTGCAAAACAGCGAAGGTTTGCTGTGGTGTGGAGGCGCGAAAAAACCTAGCTTCTACTTTAGTTTCGACATTAGAAGCCAACTTTGCAGATGGTTTGACTGTAAATTTGGCAGAACGAGATTGAGCTACATCCCACTTTCCCCAGCGTGACCTTCCCCAGCCATTAACATCTGTCCACTCTACCTCTGGTTGATCCATAGGCCCATTTTGCGGCAACAAAAGCAGGATTGCTTGGGATTCGGAACCTTCTTTTTTAACTACCTGCAAAGACCAATTATGTTCGCCAATTTGCTGTTCTGCTTGTTCAATAGTTTGCCAACCAGGAAGGGTTAACCCAGTCTTGCGGATCTGTTTTAATTCGTGCAGGGTAGGAACGGCAGGCGGTTGTTTCCATTGCCAGTGTCCTGTCAGATATCCGGGAACCCCCGCCATTGCTAGCAGCAGTAGCAATAACAAAAGTGCTGCTACCTGAGTCAATTGGTTTTCCTTGAAAAATTTAGAGAAGGAAATCATCAGTAAAATTTGCAATACTTAGGCAAAATCTTACTTTATAAAATCACATTGTGAGTTCAGTAATATTTAGGACTTACGTATAAGTAATGAAAAATTAAAGGAGTTGGGAGTGAAGAGTGGAGAACAAAAGAGAAGTTGCAGAAAATTTTCTTTAACTTTCTGCCTCTTGCTCAGTTTCTAGAGATGCTGAAAAATAGGTATTAATCCAATTCAGTAAGGGCACTAGTGACACTAGCATACAAGCAGAGTAGAGATCGCCACCCCAACCCTCATGTAGCCATTTAAAAGCCGCTTCTTGACCCGTGCCGTGAAAGAAAGTAAGTAAAGTATTACGAATGATATTGGCAGTAATACTAACGATCGCAGCAAGAGATAAAAACGATATAGTTGTCCGCCGTGAAGACAAAGCATCTGTCCAATAAAGCAGCATTAAGCCCACGTAGAGAGTCGTAAATAACATTTTCAGCCCTGCACAATAGGGAGCAACTTCTACAATCCGTCCTCCCACGTAAAGATTGATCTCATCTACGGTTACTTCCATACCAAATTGATTCAGTATGAAGCCTGCTGTGCCAGCGATGAAGCTTTGCAGAGGCAAAGTATAGGGAGCAATAAGATAGGGTAATGCTGTTGGGGTGGCTAAAAATACTAGTAGTAGGGGAAATCCTTGTAATTGCAAACCTGCTATTCCCTTAAACCACAAGCATAATCCGATTAATATCACGGGCAAGGAAAGGTTGACCCACTCTGTAACACCGCTAAGATAAAAAACTGCCCCTAATAACAATAAAACAGCGCCCAAAGGATTGATGGTATCTGGTAAACGTTTCCACTTTTTCCGGTTCATCCAGCCCAGATAAGCCGCAAATGGTAGGCCAATAATTCCGTGGCTGAAATATTCGTGTTCTGTACTGATATTTTTGTGCAGCCAACCATCCAACCAGTGTAGCAATATTGGAGCATAAAGCAGCAGCAAAACGCCTAAAATAGCTATATTTAACAAGCCTGATGCGTTTATATTTTTAACCTGTTGCTGGAGTGCCATGATTTTCAGTATTGGTCATTGGTCATTGGTCATTGGTCATTAGTCATTAGTCATTAGTCATTAGTCATTAGTCATTAGTCATTTGCAAAGGATAAATGACAAAGGACAAATGACAAAGGACAAATGACAAAGGACAAATTAAGTATGAATTAACTTCAGGCTACCACGCTGCTAAGGTCAGCAGGAGATAAATTGTCTGCCTGATAACTTGTTGAGACTGCATTGGCGATCGCTGCTACAACTTCTTTAACTTGGCTACTACTCAAACCAGGATACATCGGTAATGATAATATTTGCTTTGACAACTTTTCTGCTTGGGGAAAATCTCCCGGTTGATAGCCTAAGTTGGTGAATGCTGGCTGGAGATGACAAGGAATTGGGTAGTGAATACCAGTTTGTATTCCCGCTGCTGTGAGTTTTTCCTGGAGTTGCTGGCGTTCTATTGGGCAAGAATCATCTACTTTAATTACATAAAGATGATAAACGTGTCCTGTATCACTTTGATTTTCTATAGGGATAATTCCAGCAGTTGCCAAAGGTGCTAGTTCATTATCATACTGCTGGGCAATAGTCAGGCGATCGCGATTCCACTGCGGTAAATATGGGAGTTTTTTGTGCAAAATAGCTGCTTGCAAAGTATCCAAGCGGCTATTCGTACCTAGTTCAGTATGAAAATACTTTTGCGATGCACCATAATTTCGCAAGCGCACCATCTTCTGGGCTACATCTGAATCTCGTGTCAGCAGCATTCCTCCATCCCCGAATGCTCCCAAATTTTTGCTGGGATAGAAACTAAAAGCTGCTGCTATTCCTACTGAACCAGCGTAATATCCGTCTCTTTGGGCAAGATGTGCTTGGGCGGCATCTTCAAAAATTAGGAGTTTGTAGGTATCGGCAAAGTTTATTAGATCGCGTGGTGATACCATCTGACCATAGAGATGCACGGGGATAATTGCTTTAGTCTGAGGCGTAATTGCCTTTGCTGCGGCTTCTAAATCAATTAAAGCTGTTTGGCGATCGCAATCTACTAAAATTGGCTTGGCGCCAGCACGTAGCACCCCAATTAAGGTGGCGACAAAAGTATTTGCGGGTAAAATTACTTCATCGCCAGCACCAATATTACACGCTTGTAATCCCAGAGCGATCGCATCTGTTCCTGATGCCACACCAACTCCATAAGCCGTACCAGATACTGCCGCAAATGCTGCTTCAAAATCTGAGAGTGCTTGCCCTAAAATAAAATCTCCCCGTTCCAATACAGATTGGATTGCATCTTGCAATTGCGTTTGAATTGGTTCATGTTGTAACTTTAGGTCTACAAAAGGAACTCTAATAGTCATTTTATTCATTACCAGTCGTCCTCAAAAAATGTTTCCTCACATAGAAAAATAGAAAACCTTATACAATTTTCGGCATGAAATTGTCATAGATTTAATCTATTGGATAAAGGCTTAGATCAATTATTTAATCGATTATGGCTTTCAAAATCACGCCCTCTTAATTTGAGCGCCCGAAGTTGCCATCAGACTTCTCTCAAAATTCAAAAAGTTCAGAAACTGGGCTTTTCAATAATTTGATAGTTTGTTAATCCGTGGAGATATGGTTGGTCTATTTAGGTCATCCTGCATTAGGATTATCATCTCTAAGTGCTAGCTGTTATCAGTAAAATGTCTATATTTAATTACACTAACATCTATTTTTTAAGTAAATTTACTTTGAATGTTATTGTCAAAATTTTCCCTTATATACATAAATAATGACAGCCCCTTTGTATTGTATCCTTAGCATTAGCTTACCCTGACTGAATTCAAATCTAACGCAGTCTGATTGCAAAATCTCAAGCAATAAAGACTACATCAGTGCTAAATAAAGAACATTCAGCACCAGTAACTAGTAACTAGCAGACACCACATCTTGGCTTAATGCAAGGGAGGAAAAATTTTTGCCCTAAATTTGTTTGTCAGAGGCAAAATTAGGGAATGCTTAAAAATAGCAATTGATAACCTAGAAATAGGACTTGGGTCAATTACACGATAGAGAAATTATTAAGGTAGCAGTGGCAATGATAGAGCCTGAAAACAAATTATTTGCCCTAAAGGATGGTTGGGATTCTCATGAATCAAGAGAACAGCAACGCCTCAAAGCTTTGTCCGATTTAGGTTTGCGGCAACCAGAAACAATTCCGGTTTTTGAAGAAGCCACACAGACTGCTGCCCACTTTTTGGAAGCACCAATTTCGATATTGGGATTTGTGGATCAGGAACGCCATTGGTTCAAATCGGCGATCGGCTTATCTAGACTGGGACTAATGAATCATTTGGCACAAAGCCGCCAACTACTACGCCGGGAATCATTTTGCACTCAGGTAGTAGACAACTTTCAAGTATTTGTAATTAATGATACACATAAACTTACCGATCCAGTACTTGCTGGCAGCAAGTTAGTGCAAGATTATGGTATTCGTGCTTACTTAGGAGCGCCATTAATTGATGCTGAGGGACATTGTTTAGGTGCATTAGCGGTGATGGATTTAGTCCCGCGCAATTTTACAACCCGAGATATTGAGTTTTTACAAATCATTGCTCGTTGGAGCATGAGTGAATTTGAACGTAATAGACTCCTGCAAGGGAAACTCGAATCAAGCGCTGCCAAGAACGTTCCGATATTTTCACTGAATGAGGAACGCAACACTGAAATTAAAATCACTGCATCCACTCAAGATAGCGACTCTGTTTCAACTAAGCAACTGAAGCTAGAACTTTTGAGTCAGCTAACTCAGGAGTTACGCACGCCTTTAACATCTGTACTCGGTATGGCTAGTGTTTTAGGACGTGAGATTTATGGGCCTTTGACGACTAAGCAGAGAGAATATTTAGAAATTATCCAACACAGTGGTCGATATTTACTTTCCCTAGTAAACGAAATTACCGAACTAGGAGCGATGGATGAAAACTCAACTGTGCTAAATCTAGCTCCCGTGGATATTGAAATGCTATGCCAACAAGCTATCAATACCCTAGAAGAAGTAGCTAATCGCCGCGAGCAAGATATTCGCCTGTCTATAGAACCGGGACGCAATCGCATTTGGCCTTTAGATAAAGACAAGGTGCGGCAAATGCTTTATCATCTGGTTTTCAGTGTGATTCAACTTTCGGCTACAGGTAGCATTGTTCGCATTCATGTTTCTTACAAAGAAGATACGCTCAACATTACTATTTGGGTTTCCCATCCCTGGTTAGGGGATGGCATAACAGAGGTCGATCCTTACTTCCGTCTCAATTCTTTGTCGCTGCTGGAACTGACAGGTGAGGTAGCAACTTACAATATTCATACAGAAAGACAAGAACAATTAGATACTTTATCAGTAGCAGTGGAAAATTCCAAAAACTTGAGTGATTCCCACTCAAATTTCTTTGCGACTAGTTCAGGTATAAATTTAGCTAAATCACATGGAAGTCTTTCTCGTGAAAGCTTAGGTCTATTACTAAGCTGTCAACTGGCAGAATTACATGGTGGACATATTTTGATTCAAGGTTCACCAGAATCAGGATATCGTTATGTGCTTTCTTTACCACTGCAACTAGCGACTTCCTCACAAGCAATTAGCGATGTCTAATTGTGGGGATAAGGGGAAGGTGGGGTACCAAGAAGGGGATAAGGGGTAATGGAGATTGGGAAAGACGTATTTTCTATCTAGATTTGATTAATTCTCTGTGTGCTTCTGCGCTTACCTATGCCTTTAAATTTCAATCCTCAATTCGCCACTAATTTACATCAAGCTGTACTAAGTATATGAAGAACTATTCTTAACTTCCTATTGGCTGATGGCTAGGAGTAAGAGCGCCATCACGCGATCGGCAATTTCTGTTATTACCTTTTTATAGCTATAGGCATTATGATCGATTCCAAGTTCTGCGTCGGCAGGCTAATCGATCGCAATGTTTTTTATGAATTTAGTCTGGCAACGATTTACTCTATCAACTTTACCGCTCAAAGAATATCTTGCTACCAGTTATGTACACCGCTCTCTGGTGGGACTGCTAAGTTCTTGGCGGCAAACTAGCGTCTTGCTTCAATGGGGAGATGCGATCGCAGCGGCTTTACTCAGCTTAATATATGCTCTAGCACCTTTTGCTTCGAGTACATTGGTGGGTTTTTTGCTGGTGGCTTGTGTCGGATTTTGGCTGTTGTTGACTATATCTGATGAAGTAACACCAGCAAATGTCTCGTCGTCAGTCACTCCCATTCACTTACTGGTATTGCTCTACTGGGGGGTTGCCGCAGTCGCTACAGCATTATCACCAGTGAAAAAGGCGGCACTTAACGACTTGGGAACCTTGACCTTGTATTTGCTACTATTTACCCTTTGTGCGAGGGTATTAAGGTCGCCTCGCCTTCGTTCTTGGATTATCATCCTCTATCTGCACGTATCGTTAATTGTTAGTGTATACGGATTGCGGCAATGGTTTTTTGGAGCCACAGCACTGGCGACTTGGGTCGATCCAGAATCTCCTCTGTCTAAGACTACAAGAGTCTACAGTTATTTAGGCAATCCCAACTTATTAGCTGGATACCTCTTACCAGCAGTAATTTTTAGCTTAGTGGCAATTTTTGCATGGCAAAGCTGGCCTAAAAAAGCTCTCGCATTAACGATGCTAATTGTCAATAGTTCCTGCTTGATTCTGACTTTTAGTCGTGGCGGTTGGATTGGACTAGTGGTGGCAGTTTTAGCTGTGATGGCATTGCTAGTTTTTTGGAAAAGCGTGGAAATGCCTCGTTTTTGGCGTACTTGGTCAATACCGATTGTTTTAGGAGGTTTGATCGGCATATTGTTGCTAGCAGTGATATTTGTAGAGCCAGTGCGGCTGCGAGTGTTTAGTATTTTTGCCGACCGTAAGGATAGCAGTAATAATTTTCGCCGAAATGTGTGGGATGCTGTATTTGAAATGATTCGCGATCGCCCGATTTTCGGCATTGGGCCTGGTCACAACTCTTTTAATAAAGTTTATCCCCTTTACCAACGCCCTCGTTACACTGCTTTGAGCGCCTATTCGATATTGTTTGAAGTGACTGTAGAAACTGGTTTTGTTGGTTTAGCCTGCTTTATCTGGCTATTAATTGTCACATTTAATACGGCACTTTTGCAAGTACGACGATTGCGACAAATCAGAAGTGTAGAGGGATTTTGGTTAATCGGAGCGATCGCTATTTTGTTGGGTATGCTAGCTCACGGCACCGTAGATACTGTCTGGTATCGTCCTGAAGTCAATACCCTCTGGTGGCTGATCGTTGCCTTAATTGCCAGCTATTGGACACCCTTAGCTCAAAACCAGACAAATACAATTAACTCAGATCCAGCAACAAACTAATATAAATAAGTTGTCAGTTGTTTACTTACCGAACAATTGACAACTTTTGAATTTTCCATGAATAAACTTTGAATTGTCTAGTACAACACGGTGTAAATAAACCACCCATTCAAAATCAATGAAACGCTTACGCTGTATTAATTTTGAATTTTGAATTTTGAATTTTGAATTCCGCCTTGCGGTACTAGTCTCTGTAGGTAGTGGCACTTGGAGCATTAGGGTCGCGATAAGCTACAGATTCGCGATCGTTCTTTTTACCAGCCAACCCGCCTAGACCGAATAAACCAAGCAATCCTAGCCAACCCCAATCAAAATCGTTGCGGTTGTCAGTAGTCGTTGTTGGAGCAGTAGTAGTGGCTCCAGTGTCATTAGTTGTTTGAGCTTGTGCAGATAGAGTTAAAGGTAAAATTCCCAAACTCAAGGTGAGAATGCCAGCGCCAACAGCGGTAATGAAATTACTTTTCATAAGTTGTAAAAGTTCCTGATGCTATCCAAAGTCACTCACCACTGTATCGGTTCTCAACCTTAACAAAATCAATCTGCGGCTATAAACTAAACATTTTCATAACTCACGCTGTAGACATACGACATAGCTTTCACAGCAATACGTTTCTGACTTTTTGTGGTAGTTTAGCAACACACAATCCTCAATAACTTTTCATTGCCCGTTGAATGTCACGCTGGTCTTGGCGTCGTTTCAGGTCTTCTCGTTTATCGTGGAGCTTTTTACCTTTGCCAAGAGCTATACTGACTTTTAGCCAGCCTCGTTTGAGATACATTTTCAAGGGGATTAAAGTTAAACCCTGCTGTTCAACTTTGCCAATTAGCTTACGGAGTTCTTGACGATGCAATAGAAGTTTGCGTGTACGCCGTGGTTCATGATTAAAATATTGTCCACTAGCGTTGTAAGGCGAGATATGCACATTGATCAACCATGCTTCGCCATTGCGAAGCAAAGCATAGCCATCTTGGAGATTGACTTTCCCCGCACGAATCGACTTCACCTCTGTTCCTGTCAACTCAATTCCAGCTTCGTAAGTTTCTAGAATTTCATACAAATAACGGGCTTGACGGTTGTCGCAAATAACTTTGTAACCTTCGTTCTTGTCGCTCATTGATAATTTTGTGTGCTTGAAATGTACCTAAAAAATTATTTGGATTGGCTTGTGAATTATACGGTGTATCTTAGAACCGCTATAAATGGTGAACTGTATATCACTAATTTAGCTTTTCTAAGTTCACAATTAAGGTTTTCTGGCAACTTTAAGTTAGCTGATACCGATTACCTCTAAGATTTCATAAAACAAGTTGCTTGAGCAAGTTGTCTCACCAAGCCTGATTTTGTGCAGTTTCACAAATAGGGCTTACACATCAAGTAAAGGCAATACCTTGTGGTAAGCCGATTCTCTAGGAAAAACTTTGTGTAACTTGCTTCTTGGCGTTTACATGAATTGTCTCTACAGAAAATCAAGATTTTCACTTCTCTTTTGCATAAGTCCTGACAAAGAATTGGTATGACGCTAATGATGAGTTGTTACAAATTACAAAGCTATGCCTCCTAAGCACACGGAGTCTAAGGTGGTTACATTTCGTTAACCTTCCTAATGATTTAAGATTTCCTTTATAAATAAACCCTGAGAGCAGTCATTAGCTGGTAATCCTGTCATAGTATGAAACATAAGAACACTATTATTGCCTGTGTTCATTAACGGAGTACATAAAAGCAAATTTCTGAGTAAAAAAATGCTAGGGGTGTATTATCCATGCCCTTGACGATCCTTGTAGTGGATGATGATTTGGGCACTCGTCTGTCTGTTAGCGACTATCTTGAACTGTCTGGCTACTCAGTAATCGTGGCTAATGACGGTCAAGAGGCTTTGTTTATGGTGGATGAGTATCATCCTGATTTGATTGTCACGGATATTGTGATGCCACGGATGAATGGCTATGAATTGGTGCGCCGGGTGCGTCAACAACCAGTGTTTCGTTTATTGCCTGTAATTTTATTAACGGCACGCATTAAGACCCAAGAAAGAATTCTGGGCTACCAGTCAGGGTGCGATTTATATTTACCCAAGCCTTTTGAACTGGAAGAGTTAGCAGCAGCAATCCGCAATCTTTTGGAGCGATCACAAATTATCCAATCAGAGTATCGCTTTTCTCAGAAAGACAGTTTGGGCATTTCCGGCTCGATAAAAGCGACGGATGCCCATAATTCTCTGTCCACTCAAATTCAGAAATCCCATCTGCACTCATCCCTAACTCATAGAGAACAGGAAGTCTTAGAGTTATTGACTCATGGTCTTTCTAATGCCGATATGGGTCTTCAGCTACACCTAAGTCCTCGAACTGTGGAAAAGTACGTTAGCAGTTTATTAAGAAAAACCTCAACCAGCAACCGCGCGGAATTAGTCCGTTATGCGATGAAGCATGGTTTGGTGGAATAAAAAAAGTTAGGAGGAGAGACGCGATTAATCGCGTCTGTACAGGAGTGAGGAATTAAAACTCCTAACTCCTAACTCCTAACTCTTCCCTTTTAACTTTTGTCAGCAGACCTTCACAAGCATCGATCAGTAAATCAATAACCTGATTAAATCCCTCTTGACCACCATAATAGGGATCTGGAACTTCCTTTAGAGTGTGTCGAGAGCAAAACTCGCACATCAAACGCACTTTATGCTGATATTGCTTAGTTCGATCGAGAGAGAGGATGTTCTCATAGTTTTCTCGATCCATAGCCAAAATTAAATCAAAGTCTTGAAAGTCTGACTTTTCAAACTGGCGCGCTCGACCACGCAGTTTAATCCCCAACTTACTAGCCGCCGCCGCACTCATGCGTCTGTCAGGTGGGCTACCAACGTGATAGCTAGATGTACCAGCAGAGTCACAGAGGATATGTTCGCTCAAGCCAGACTGCTCAATTAGATGATTCATGATATTTTCTGCCGATGGCGATCGGCAGATATTACCTAAGCAGACAAACAGCAACTTGTAAGGCATAGATATAATTTGTCCTTTGTCAATAGTCATTTGTCCTATGTCCAATGACTAATGACTAATGACCAATGATTAAAATCCAGGTAACTCCAACCCACTGGTTAATTCTTCCATACGTTCCCGCATTGTTGCTGTGGACTTGTTGTAGGCTTCTTTCATTGCCACTGTTACAAGATCGGAAAGTACTTCTGCACCTTCTGCTAAAGCATCTGGAGAAATTTCTACCCGCTTGGGCTCTTGGTTCCCACTGACAATCACCCTTACAAGACCACCGCCAGATTCTCCTTGAATCTCCATTTGCTCCAATTCTTCTTGGAGTCGCTTTGCGCCTTCTTGAACTTGCTGCGCTTTCTTAAAAGCTTCGGCTAATTCTTTCATTTTTCCTAAGCCAAAGCCGAATCCCTGTCCTTTTCCTGTCATAATTATTTGTACGCGTATGCGTTGAATAACAAATCAAATTCAATTATAGATGCGGTAAGTAATTTGACTCTTTTTTTACCAATAATTAATGCGTCATAGAGTGGGGAGTATGGAATAGGGAGTAGGGAGTAGGACATTGGTTATTAATTCTTCTCCCTCATCTCCCAATTCCCCATTTTTTATCCACAAGCACCTTGAAACTCTCCGAGCATTTTGACTTCTGGCTCTAAATTAATAGACCAACGGTCTTGTACTTGATGTTGGATGTGGCGAATGAGACAGAAGATATCACTAGCTTTTGCTCCACCACGATTAACGATAAAATTAGCATGTAGTAGTGCTACTTGTGCGCCACCAATTTGGTAGCCTTTGAGACCAGTTTGTTCAATTAACCAGCCAGCACTGTAAGGTTTGGGATTGCGAAACACACTACCACAACTGGGAAAGTTGTATGGTTGAGTGCTTAACCGATGCTTTTTGTGTTCTTTGGTAATTGCCACAACTTTTGCTGGATCTGCACCTGGCGCGAGTTGTAAGGTGGCTTGGGTGACTATGCGATCGCCACCTTGCAATAATGAAGTCCGGTAGCTATAACCTAACTGTTCCGGGGTTAGAGTTTCCAGCGTACCATCGGGTGAAAGTACCTCGGCACTAACTAACATATCTGCAATACAGCTATTATGTGCCCCTGCATTCATTACCACTGCACCTCCGGCTGTTCCAGGAATACCAACAGCCCATTCCAATCCTTGCCACCCTAACTCTGCTGCCGCCCATGCCAAGCTAGGAATTGATTCTCCGGCAGCAACGGTTAATTGACCGGTTTGAGGGTCAAAGTTGCTGAAGCGGAGATGACGAGTAGCAATGACTAAGCCTGATATACCACCATCACTCACCAGCAAGTTAGAACCTGCTCCCAGTGTTGTCACCTTTAGATCGCGTTCTTTAGCGTATTTAAGACTTGCTTGCAGTGCTTCTAAGTTTCGGGGGGCAACGTATAAATCAGCGGCTCCTCCAACTCTATAGGAAGTAAACGCTGACAAAGAAGCCTGGGACTTGATCGCACAATCAGTATTGGGTAAGTAGATTACTTCACTCTCCACCGAATTAGTTATTTGGGGTTTCTTTGTATTCAAAGCAGAAACTGTGCAGACGTTTCCAGCTGCCTGGGAAATAGTCATTTTTACTTTGTTTTGGTAAAATTTTTACAGTAATTTACCGTACATTTACGGTAATAAAATTCACAGATGAAACCGTTGCCAGAGGAGCGCTTTGCTCAGAAATAAAACTTCGCAAAGTCTCGACTTAAGATGTGGCTTTAGCCGGCTCACAAAGTGTCGTAATTATTTCAGGAATCACCTGGTTCAAGTTTCCAGCCCCTAAAAACAGCGCCAAGTCTCCTGGGCGTAGTGTTTGTAGCAAGTACTCACACACTGCGGGTAAAGTTGGTTGATAAACGACAGGAGAATGCTGTTTAGCAATTTCCGCCGTTAGACGTTCACCACTAATTTGCCCTAAATTAGGTTCGCCTGCACTGTAAATATCAGTCAGCACCACCAAATCAGCGTGGGTAAATGACTCGGCAAATTCATCTAAAAAGGTCAGTGTACGGCTATAGCGATGGGGTTGGAAGATAGCAACCACTCTTTGCCCTGGTCTTGCCTGTAAACGGGCTGCGGCGAGAGTAACGCGAATCTCGCTAGGGTGATGAGCGTAATCATCAATGAAGGTAATGCCATTGACTTCACCTCGGAACTCAAAGCGTCGTCTTGCTCCTTCAAAAGTGGCGATACCTTTAGCAATTGCTCCAAATTCTAAACCCAAAGCGCGACCAACAGCTACTGCGGCTAGAGCATTGCTGAGATTGTGCCGACTGAGCAACCTCAATGTCAACACGCCCAAAGCTTTGCCTTTTTCCCAAACCAAAGCCGTAGTACCATCAGCACGATAATCAATATTGGTGACGGTGTAATCAGCGTCGGTATCTGAGTGCAAGCTGTAGGTAATTGTGGGTTGCAAGCGATCGCGCACTGTCGCACAGTCAATACTACCTATTAAAGTTTTACAACCCTTAGCAAATGTCTGGAAGGTGTCAATTACTTCTTCTAATGTATCGTAGTGGTCAGGATGATCGAGTTCAATATTGGTGATGATGCCAATTTCGGGAGCGTGTTTTACTAAAGAACCATCTGATTCATCTGCTTCGGCTACCAAATATTGGCTGTGTCCCAATCGAGCATTACCGGACCATGCATTGACTTCGCCACCGACTAAAATTGTTGGATCTAGGCCTGCTTCCAGAAGCATATAGCCAATCATACTACTGGTCGTAGTTTTGCCGTGTGTTCCTGCCACTGCAATACTGTAGTAATCCGCAATTAAAGCTGCTAGGACATCTGAACGATGAAAAACTGGACAACCTAATTCCAGCGCTGCTTTGTATTCTAAATTATTAGTGTTAATTGCTGTTGAACAAATGACTTGAGGCAGTTTTGACTTAGTAACAGTAGGTAATTCTTCTGGTGAATTTAATACTACTGGATTAGCTAATACCTGAGGATGAAAGAATTCGAGATTGCTTGCCTCTTGTTTACCAAAAATATGAGCACCGATAGATTCCAACTTGTGCGTAATGTGGTTAGGACGAAGATCCGAACCTGATACTGGAAATTGACGCTTTGCAAGAACGTATGCCAAAGCAGACATACCTATGCCACCGATACCAATGAAATGAAATGGTCTACCACTAAAATCTACAGAATTAGTCATTTATTGCTCCTTTTACACCACACCACACCATAATCACAAATGACACGCGTATCATAACAGGAATTTGATTTTTACCGTAACTACTCCTGTATCATGTTCATGTTTGATGCCCAAATGATGTTTCTGCTCTGGCTTTCCTGGTCGAGAATGATTTTACCTTGGTTGGAGGTTTTTGCTATTTCTGAACTGTTCTTAAGATTATTCTGAAAATTTTGGCTGCATCGGGAAAGAAATTCTTGTAATGTCAAATACATATTTTTGGCTACCTTACTGGAATTGGCTACATAATACATTGTTTAGTGAAACTAATTTGAAATTGCATCAAGTTTAGACGTGAATTGAGTACAATAGTACATTGGTAATGAAACTATTTTTCAATTGCATATAACCCAGGCTTATCTGGATGCAGCAACTAGCAATTTTTGGTGGCACATTCGATCCAATTCATTGGGGACACCTGCTCGTAGCCGAGACAGCTTTGCATCAAGTATCCGTTGAAAAAGTAATTTGGGTGCCATCCCTAAACCCTCCTCACAAAGAAGCAGCTTTGTTTGAGCATCGCGTGCAAATGCTGCAATTAGCCATCAAAGATAACCCAGCATTTACTGTCTCACTAGTGGAGACTAATCGCTCTGGGACTTCTTATGCCATTAACACCCTAATTGACTTATCTGCTTATTACCCCAATACTCATTGGTACTGGATTGTGGGCTTGGATACTTTCCAAACCTTACCTAGTTGGTACCGGGGACACGAATTAGCACAAATGTGTGATTGGTTAATCGCACCCAGACAGCTAGGTGGTGAGACTATAACTCAAAGCAAATTAATCTGCAAGCAAGTGGAGCAACAACTCAAAAAGCAGTCTTTGCTCATTCACTGGCAACTCTTGGATATACCTTTAGTAGGAGTTTCGTCAAGTCTAATTCGCAAATTTTGCTGCGATCGCCAGTCAATTCGTTATTTAGTCCCGGAAACGGTCAGATCATATATCATTAACAACAATTTCTACTCGAACAAATCTGAATAAATTATGTGTTTTTTTATTGATCTAACACTTTATGGTTAAAAGTGACCCCCCCCTTTGCGATATGATTGGGGTCAACGATATCAACATAATAAGCATAAATACAGAGGGCAAGACACTGTGATTAGAGTTGCAATCAACGGTTTCGGGCGAATTGGACGTAACTTTGCGCGTTGCTGGGTGGGTAGAGAGAATAGCCAAATCGATCTTGTCGCTATTAATGACACTTCAGACCCTAGAACCAATGCTCACCTGCTGAAGTATGACTCGATGCTAGGGAAGATCAAGGGTGCTGAGATTAGTGCCGATGATAACTCTATCATCGTTAACGGTAAGACCATTAAATGCGTATCCGATCGCAACCCAGAAAACTTGCCCTGGAAAGATTGGGGAATTGACCTAATTATCGAAGCAACCGGGGTATTTACTAGCAAAGAAGGAGCGCTCAAGCACGTAAATGCTGGAGCCAAGAAAGTTCTGATTACCGCTCCTGGTAAAAACGAGGATGGTACTTTTGTAGTTGGTGTAAATCATCATGATTATGACCACAACAAACACCACATTATCAGTAACGCTAGCTGTACTACCAACTGCTTGGCACCGATTGCCAAGGTGTTGAACGATAAGTTCGGCATTATCAAAGGTACGATGACCACTACCCATAGCTATACAGGCGATCAGCGCTTGCTAGACGCTTCTCACCGGGATTTGCGACGGGCCAGGGCCGCAGCGATAAACATTGTACCCACTTCTACTGGTGCAGCAAAAGCAGTGGCGCTGGTTATCCCAGACCTGAAAGGCAAGCTAAATGGCGTTGCCTTGCGCGTACCAACCCCGAACGTCTCAATGGTAGATTTCGTAGTTCAGGTTGAGAAGCGTACTATTACTGAAGAAGTTAACCAAGCTCTCAAGGATGCTGCCGAAGGCCCACTTAAAGGGATTTTGGACTACAGCGAACTAGAACTAGTATCTTCTGATTATCAAGGTACTGACGCTTCTTCGATTGTCGATTCCAGCTTGACTTTGGTTATGGGCAGTGACTTAGTAAAAGTTATGGCGTGGTATGACAACGAGTGGGGTTACAGCCAACGAGTCTTGGATTTGGCAGAGTTGGTAGCCGAAAAGTGGCAATAATTAATTTGTCATTAGTCATTAGTCATTAGTCATTGGTCATTGGTTTTTCACAAATGACAAAAGACAAAGGACAAATGAAAAAGCACTATTGACTAAAATGTTGAAATCCCTGGCTAAGACTCAGAACTTGGTCGGGGAATTTTTTTTGCTCGTCGTGCAATATTACTGTCGATCCGGCTGTAATCCTGCCTGCGATCGCAGCACCTTCTCCAAGGTGTTGCACTAAGGCTGATGCTAATTCTTGTGGTAAGCACAGCACTAATTCAAAGTCTTCGCCACCGTATAGAGCATATTCCAGCGCTTGCTCTGGTGTCAGCCAATGGTTAAAAGTTTTTGGTAGGAGAATTTGTCTGTGTTCTAAGACAGCGCCAACGCCACTCGCGCGGCAAATTTGAATAATCGCATCTGCTAAACCATCGCTACTATCCATCCCAGCAATCGGGAGTTGAGAGTTATGAGTTGAGACGCGATTAATCGCGTCTATACAGGAGTTAGGAGTTAAGATTTTCCAGAGGATTGGTAAGACATCTAATCGTGGCTGTGGGCGTTGGTGTGCGTGGATTAGAGCCGTCTTTTCTTCGTTGTTGAGGTTTTGTCCTAATTCGGGATGTAAGAGCAGCTCTAAGCCTGCTCTTGAGGCTCCATGAACGCCTGTAACGACGATCGCATCACCCACAACAGCAGCAGAACGGCGGATAATTTGACTAGGGTTAACTTGACCAAAAGCGGTAATTGCCAGAGCAGTAACAGGCGATCGCACCACATCACCCCCAACAATCGGGGTATTGTATTTTTGCAGGCATTCTGTCATTCCCTGGTACAAGCGTTCTATCCAACTCACCCTAAGTTCACCGGGTAGTCCCAACCCGACAGTGATTCCCAATGGGGAAGCGCCCATTGCTGCTAAATCTGATAAATTGGCAGCAACAGCTCGCCAACCAGCATCTTCTGGGGAAGTGGTGATGTTGCTAAAATGTACGCCATCAACCAGTACATCTGTAGTCACTACCAAAGATTGCCCTGATGCAGTTTCAAGTACTGCGGCATCATCGCCGATAATTTCTGCTGGGCAGAAACGCTGTAATCTTTCTAAAAGACCTTGTTCGCCAATGTCTTTGATTTTAGTCATTAGTCATTAGTCATTTGTTATTGGTTAATTCTTCGCATCTCTTTCATCTGCCTAATTCCCACTCCCCCAAGTTACGATAAAGGTATCGTCTAGGGGGATGTTGGAATGGTATCTACACCAGTAACAAAGCTCACATTTGAAGAGTACTTAAATTATGATGATGGCAGTGGTTTTCACTATGAGCTAGTAGATGGCAGGCTGGAATTAATGAATTCCCCTACAATTCAACATTTCTTGATTGTCGCTTTTTTAGATACCGCACTCATAGCGGAAATTCAGCGCTTGAGTTTACCTTGGTTAACTTTTCGCGAAACTGGGACGAGGACGGGGAAAAATAAGTCTCGGTTAACTGACTTGTCTGTGGTGACGCAGGAGCAAGCAAGAGAATTGCTCAATGCATCAGCTGTCTTTGAGTCACCACCATTACTAATTGTAGAGGTAGTCAATCCAGATTCTATTAAGCGGGACTATCGTTATAAGCGGTCTGAATATGCGGCGGTTGAAGTCCCAGAATATTGGATTGTAGACCCACAAAAAGAAAAGATTTCTGTGTTGTGGTTGGAAGGAGGATTTTACGAAGAGACGGTGTTTACTGGCGACCAGCAAATTAAATTGCGGACTTTTCCAGAATTAGCGATCGCAGTTGATCGAGTGTTCGCTGCTGGGAATCTGAGTTAGGGGAGTTAGAAGCTAGAAGTTAAGAGTTAGTAATTATTCGTCCCTCTTTTCCCTACAACCATCATTTCTAATACTCCCATCTGGCATGATAGTGTTGCACAAGATAGCACCCTTCAGTCTACGTTCACTCAAGTACTTAGCCCCCATCAAATTGGCGTTGCTGAGGTTGGTATTGTAAAAGAAAGTTTCATCGAGAAAAGCTTCACTGAGATTGGCACTCCTCAAGTCAGAACTATCAAATACAGTTTGCAACAAATCGGCACTACTCAGGTTAACACCCTTCAAAATAGCATTATTGAAACTGGCTTGATGCATACGAACACCGCTCAGGTCAGATCCAGTGAGATTAGCTCCACTGAAGTCAATATCATCCAAAATGGCATTTCTCAAGTTAGCTCCACTCAGGTTGGCATCGCACAGTTCAACAGCTCCCAAATCCGCTCCTTCCAAGTTGGCATCACTGAGATTGGCTCGACTCATATCTCCATCAAAACCAAGTCCTCTGAGATCGGCTCCACTCAAATCAATCCCAACCAAATCGGTTTCATTACTGTAGCGCTTGATAAATTCCTCTCTGTCCATAACTTAAGGATCGCAGTTGAGCAGATATTCACCGCCGGAAATCTGAATCAGGAGAGACGCGATTAATCGCGTCTGTACAAGAATTATTCTTCTCTTGCCCCCTGTGTCTTCTTATGCAGCTTGCGGTTCAACCAGATTTTCTATCCCTTGAACTACTTTTGCTGATTCGATTTTGTCACCAGCTTTCAGTTTATCCAAAACTTCTCTGCCTTCGGTGAGATAGCCAAAAACGGCATAGCGACCATCCAATAGGTTGCGTCCGGCGGGGGTGAGTTCTGGTTCAAACAAAAAGAAGAAAAATTGTGATGAACCACCATTTACTTCACTTTCGGGACGAGCCATCACTACTGCACCAAAGGCAGAAAAAGGTAGAACTGGCATATCAACGTAACGACCAGCTTCTTCTAGAGTAATGCCATAAGTAGGTGCTTTATCTCCTTTAACTAAGATTTCTAAGGGTATAGCGCGATATTTGCCCGTTTTGGGGTCAATGAAACCCACGTCTTTACCAGCAGGATCTCCAGTTTGGAGAAAGTAAGATTCTTCAGAACGGGTAAATTCTAAACCATTATAAAAACCCCTCTGTACCAAATCTACAAAATTACCAGCAGTCACAGGAGCACTGTAACCGTCTACGACAAGGGACAAATCGCCTTTGTTGGTTTTAATTTCTACAGTGGCGCGACCTTTAAGTTGCGGTAAGTTACTGTACTCAGCAGGTACTTCAAAGGGGAATTGTTTCACCATTGACTCTTCTAACTGAGCGACGAGATTGAGAAGTTTGCCTCTCTCTTGCAGAATTTGTTCTTTATCTTTGCTGTTCGCCAATTCTTCCAATTTACTCACCCCAGATTTCAACTCGCTAATCCAAGCTTCGGCTTGGGGTTGGCGTTCTGCGGGAACGCTTGTTAAGATTTGGGAAGGTTTATCGAGAATGCGGGATGCTTGGCTGATGTCTTTGGAAATAGCACCCCAACGTCGATTTGCCCGCAGTTGGGCAGAGATGTCCTCTAAACTGGCTTGTAGTTGCCGCATAGGTTTGTTATCTATCGGGAGTGCATACCGCAACAAAGCCTTTCCATCGGTAATTGCATTGCCTGCTGGCAGTGCGGCGCTACTGGAGGGAGTCCACCCAGCTGTAGTTATGCCTAAAAATATTGTTATCAGCAGTATTGCCATTAGGCTGTTCTTCAGCCAGGATTTTAATAAGTTAAGCATGGGATAACTCAAATGCAGCAGTGAATTGTTGACTGGACGTAACCCATAAATAATCTTCCCACGTTAAGGGCGGAGGATAAATCACAAATGACTAATGACAAATGACAACTAACTAATGAGAAATGCCCAATAACGACCCTAGAAGGGTACAATAAATGCCGATTGTCTTCCAAAATTTGAAAGTTTCATGATCTCCAGTAACGACTTTCGACCCGGTGTTTCAATTGTATTGGATGGGTCTGTATGGCGAGTGCTTGAATTCTTGCACGTCAAACCAGGCAAAGGTTCTGCCTTTGTACGAACTAAGCTAAAAAATGTTCAGAGTGGGAGCGTTATGGAAAAAACGTTCCGCGCAGGGGAAACAGTGCCGCAAGCCACTCTAGAAAAAAGCACGATGCAACATACCTATAAAGAAGGCGATGAGTTTGTCTTTATGGATATGGAAACCTACGAAGAAGGCAGATTGACTCGCGAACAAATTGGCGATCGCGTCAAGTACCTGAAGGAAGGTATGGAAGCTGAAGTTATTAAGTGGGGCGACCAGGTGTTAGGAGTAGAATTGCCTAAGTCTGTGGTTCTAGAAATTGTCCAAACAGATCCAGGTTTAAAAGGTGACACTGCCACAGGTGGCTCAAAACCAGCAACTCTAGAAACTGGTGCAGTTGTGATGGTTCCTTTGTTTATTTCTCAAGGAGAACGCATCAAGGTTGATACTCAGGAAGATAAATATATCAGCAGGGAATAACTTTCATCTCTACGGAGATGCAAGTCCCGATTTAAATCCCTACATAGGGATTAATTCCCTGCCACACTTAAGATGCTCATTTACGGATAGGTCGAGGTAATAAAAACTGTGCCATTGGACTTTAATGAAATCCGCCAACTTCTGGCAACTATCGCACAAACAGATATTGCAGAAGTCACGCTCAAAAGCGATGATTTTGAGCTAACAGTCCGTAAGGCTGTGAGCATTAGCAATCAGATGTTGTCGGTAGGTCAAGGGACTTTAGGCGGTGTGGTAGGTTCAGGCTTGACATCAGGTTCATCTGGGGGAAACCAGATGAACCCAAGTCAGGTAACGGAGATGTCCACATCTCGTGTATTTGAGAATACTGGAACTAGCACACAAATGCAGTTATCAGTAAATTCTCCCTCAACCATTGACCAGAGATTAGTAGAAGTGCCTTCCCCAATGGTAGGAACGTTTTATCGCGCTCCTGCGCCTGGGGAAGCGGCATTTGTGGAAGTGGGCGATCGCGTCCGCAAGGGTCAAACAGTCTGTATCATTGAAGCCATGAAGCTGATGAATGAAATCGAAGCCGAAGTCTCTGGACAGGTGATGGAAATTCTCCTCCAAAATGGCGACGCTGTAGAATATGGTCAACCTTTGATGCGAATTAACCCTGATTAAGTATTAATGTATATATGATGTGAGTCATTGTTAAAACTTTCAGTCCTTGTGGGTCAACCCTGATGAAACAAACGTTGCCTTTACCACCAGAAGTGGTGCAACAAGTAGCTGAATACTTCAGCCTATTAAGTGAGCCAATGCGCCTACGGCTGCTACACTTATTACGGGATGAAGAAAAATGCGTGCAAGAGTTGGTAGAGGCAACACAGACTTCTCAGGCAAATGTGTCAAAGCACCTGAAGGTAATGTGGCAAGCAGGTATCCTTAGCCGCCGCAGTGAAGGAACTTGCGCCTATTACCGGGTGGAAGATCAAATGATTTTTGAGTTGTGTAATCGGGTTTGCGATCGCCTCGCCACAAGGTTGGAGCAGCAAGCCCGTAATTTTCGCGTATTAAATAGCAAACGTTAGGTCATTTGTCCTTTGTCATTTGTCCTTCGTCATTTGTCCTTTGTCATTTATGAAAAACTAATGACTAATGACCAATGACTAATGACTAATGACTAAAGCGGATAATCTTTTTGAAACTGTTCGCGAGTGAGTGGTTGTTGTAACTCTAGACCCTCGCCGCCTAAAACATCTAACGGTTTGCCGTTCACGTCAATGTACACTTTGGCTTTAGGATTTAAAGTTGTTGCAGTGTAAACAACTTGTCCAATGCGGCCCATCATTGAAGTGCTACCACCACCGCTAGTAAAATCTTCAGATAAATTAACGCGAACTTCATCTTTTTCCGCCTTCAGCCCCAACAGTTTGGTTCCTTTGGGGATGGTTGTAGAATCTGTTCCTTCTGTTGGGCCTGCTAACAAACTTTGGAAAGCTGCTTCTAAAGCCTGGTTGGGTAATACAGAAGCTACTTTAACAGATTGGGGAACCAAAGCAACATTTTTGTCTTTTGGTCTTAGCCAATAAACGTTGGGGGTTTGCTCATTAGCTGGCTGCCTAGTTGATGGCTGTGCTGGCTGTTCAATGCGGCTAGAAGGGTTTGACGGTGTGGGAGGATTGTTGGATTGTGTGGTAAACCAAGCTACACCGCCACCCACCGCTACAACCGCTGCTGATACAGCTGCAATTACGCCTGAAGAAATACGATTAGATCCTTGTTGGTCTTTCATGTTCAAAACCTTCCTAACTGAGGGCTGATATGGTAGTTATGTGAGGAGCAGCCTGGTTAACGACGATACTTGTAACTGAAGAGTTTCTCATAACCGGGAGGAGACTTGATGCCTCAAAATACAACATTAGTCTTGTGACTCCCTGATTCAATTCTAGAATTTTTACTTCTGATCCGTCACCTGCCAAATTATGTAAATCTCATTCTTTGTGGAGATGATCGAAAATTAAATTTACAAGGCAGAGGAACGCAAAGTATTTCTCATAAAAAATACTCCGCGAAACTCTGCGCTTCCCTTTGCGCCCCTCTGCGTTTAATCTTTACCCTCTATTGCTTGTGTAATCCACTTATGAAGTGTGGTTGTCACTTCATCAATGGCAATTTCTTGAGATTTACGGGTGGCTCTTTCTACAACTTCAACTTTGCCATTAGCGATCGCGCGTCCGGTTACAATTCTATAAGGTATGCCTATCAAGTCAGCATCTTTAAATTTAACTCCTGCCCGTTCGTCGCGGTCATCTAGTAGAGTTTCAATTCCCGCCTGATTGAGTTCTGTGTAAAGTTTTTGAGCGATTTCGATTTGTTGAGCATCTTTAATGTTAGGGATTGTGACGATCGCGTGATAAGGTGCGATCGCAACTGGCCAAATAATCCCATCTTTATCGTAAGATTGCTCGACGGCAGCTTGGGCTAATCGTGACACGCCTACACCAAAACAACCCATAACTAGCGGCTTCTCTTCACCCTGTTCGTTGGTATAAGTTGCACCCATCGCTTGAGAGTATTTCGTACCTAATTGGAAGATGTGACCTGCTTCAACTCCACGGGCGCTTTGTAGGATTTGTTCTGGATTGTGGATGGCGCGATCGCCTGGTCTTGATTTACGAATATCTACTATTCGCTCTGGTAACTTAAATTGCTCGTTCCAATTAGCACCAACTACGTGATAACCAGCTTCATTCGCGCCTGTAACAAAGTTTTTTAAATCAACTGCTGTTCGATCCACCAAGCGCAAAAACTTGGGATGGATCTGTTTATTAGCAGTAATATACTCATCTGCGATATCTGGCGCAATGTAGCCTAAAGGCAGAGATTTAGTTGTCCATGCTTGCTGGGCTTCTACATTTGGTACATTCAAACTAATAATAGTTTTAGCGCCATATTCAGAAGCTAATTTGGTCAATTCATTTTGCAATTTGACCTCATTAACTTCCTGATCGCCTCGGATGCTCACCAAAACTAACACTGTTATACCATTATCATAAACTGTCTGATAAAGGACATTTTTTACCAATTGAGTAGGAGAACAGTTGAGGAGTTGACACACCTTTTCAATCGTTTCTGTTCCAGGTGTATCGCGTTTCTCATAGGTTGTAAACCGTGAGGTTTCGGCGTCAATTGGTAAAGAAACAGCCTTTTCTACGTTAGCGGCGTATTTACCATCTTCAGTGTAGAGAACTTCGTCTTCGCCAGCTTCCGCCAAAATCATAAATTCTGTAGAACCAGAACCACCAATTGCACCAGAATCAGCTTCCACTGCCCGAAAAGCTAAACCAGAACGCCGCAGAATATTACTGTAGGCTTTATACATATCCTGGTAAGTTTCTTTGAGGCTAGCTTCATCGGTATGGAAGGAATAGGCATCCTTCATGATAAACTCTCGTCCGCGCATTAAACCAAAGCGGGGACGAATTTCATCGCGGAATTTGGTTTGAATTTGGTAGAGATTTAGTGGTAGCTGGCGATAAGAGCGAATCATATCACGAGCGATCGCTGTAATTACTTCCTCATGAGTTGGGCCTAATCCTAATTGTTGCTCGCGGCGGTCAATTAGGGAAAACATGATCCCCTCAGCTTTGGTGTAAGTGTCCCAGCGTCCCGATTCCTTCCATAAATCAGCCGATTGTAATTGTGGTAGGAGACATTCTTGTGCGCCTGTAGCGTTCATTTCTTCCCGCACAATTTGGGAAACTTTTTGCAGTACCCGCCACATTAGCGGCAAATAAGCATAGATACCACTACCGATGCGACGAATGTAACCTGCACGGAGTAATAATTTATGACTGGGAATCTCAGCATCAGCCGGATCGTCCCGCAGTGTAACAAATAACATTTGTGAAAGTCGCATCGTTTATTCCCTTTCCAGAATCTCTAATTTGTTTATAAACCAACTGGCGATTAGAAATCGCAGCCATACAAACTCTCGTTTGCCTGCGTTGACTAACAAGGTATTCTAGTTTTTGGTGCGCCCAGAGCAAGCGCGATCGGCATCATACAGCCGTTAAGACATAGCATGATATAATTTCTGCAACTATTTAACTAGGTCGCGGCATTCTTCCCCCACCATAATTTGTCTATTTAGCACCCAATCCCTAATCCCCAGTCCCCAGCCCCCTTTAATCTAGGTCTAGGTTATGAGTCCTTTGACATTAAAACTAGACACCGTTCACTTGAGTGACGAACAATTTTATCACTTATGTCAAAATAACCGCGAATTGAAATTTGAACGCACTGCAAAGGGCGAATTAATCATCATGTCCCCCGTTGGAGGCGAAAGCGGCAATCGAGAAGCAGATTTAATTATCGATTTGGGAATTTGGAATCGGCAAACTGGCCTCGGTTACACTTTCAGTTCTTCTACTATATTCAAATTACCCAATGGTGGCGATCGTTCCCAGATGCCGCTTGGATTCAACGAGAACGTTGGCAAGCACTTACACCAGAACAAAGACGCAAATTTCCCCCCATTGCACCCGATTTTGTGATTGAATTAAGGTCAGCAACAGATGATTTGGAAATGTTGCGTTCCAAAATGCAAGAATATATGGATGCAGGGGTGCAATTGGCATGGTTAATTAACCCCCAACAGCAGCAAGTCGAAATTTATCGTCAAAAACAAGATTTGGAAGTGCGAAATCTACCCACACAATTATCGGGTGAAGATGTATTGCCAGGATTTAGCTTGAGAGCTAATTTGTAAACTCAAGTAAAGTCCTTGTCTTGTATACTTTTCAGGAATTTGAGCCAATAATGCACTTAT
The DNA here is from genome assembly GCF_034531215.2 of Nostoc sp. ChiSLP03a. Classification (NCBI taxonomy): domain Bacteria; kingdom Bacillati; phylum Cyanobacteriota; class Cyanophyceae; order Nostocales; family Nostocaceae; genus Nostoc; species Nostoc sp. ChiSLP03a. Next base: position 13,672 of record NZ_JAVRBQ020000073.1, on the reverse strand, counting down.
TCGCTGAAACTCAGACCTTGCAATGATTTGAGTATCCTTAAGATTTTCTTTACGAATCAGCTCTGAGTCTTTCTTGTTATTAAGATTTGCAAGTGCTGCTAAACTCCACTATCTGCCAACACTTTTCATTGCAGCAGAAAATACTTTATAAGTCTGCGTAAGTACGCTTCATTAAAATAATCTGCGTAGACTAAGAAGGTATCCTAGTTTTCTAACCTGAGTAATGTGTCAAGCACAGCACAATAGGCCAGTTTTACTTTGACTTCATTACTCAGGGCATATTACAGCCGTTAAGATATCTTAAAAAAATAACCATCAGGCGATTATAATCAGGGCATCTTTAGGAGAAACTACTTTGGCAGATGTAATTTATCAAGCACAGGCACCCTTAGAATTTATTCTTCCCGCGTTTAACCCTTTATTACTACGAGTTGTCCATCTATTACTACCCAGTTGGATAAACTGGCTAACACCTATTAGCCAAATTGAAGCAGATAACGTAGAGGTTCTAGTGGATCTCTATCGCCAGTTTCAGGAGGGTAAAATCCGTTTTATGCTGGCATTTCGCCATCCCAAAACAGACGATCCGTTTTGTTTAGGCTACTTGCTATCTCAACTCGTACCAAAGACAGCGCGATCGCAAGGTACAAAACTACAACATCCCATTCACGCTCATTTTATTTACGATCGCGGCATTCCTCTCTGGGCAGGTTCCTACGTTGGTTGGATTGCTTCTCATTTAGGTGGTACTCCGATTCAGCGAGGTAAGGCTGACTGGACGGGGTTACGTTCGGCGCGTGACTTGTTCGCCAATGGCAAATTTCCAATGGCGGCTGCACCAGAGGGTGCTACCAATGGTTTATCAGAGAATATCAGCCCCCTAGAACCTGGTATCGCCCAATTAGGCTTTTGGTGTGCTGAAGATTTGCAAAAAGCTGGAAGCGACCAACAAGTTCTAATTGTACCAGTTGGGATTAAATATAGTTACGTTGATGCTCCTTGGGATGCGATCGCTAATCTTTTAAGTGAATTGGAAGCGGCTAGTGGTTTACCTGTGAATTCAGCAGAAAATGCTTCTATAGAGTCACTTTATCCCCGGTTGTTGACTTTGGCAGAACATTTACTTTTGCTTATGGAAGAATTTTACACCCGGTTTTATCATCAAAAACTGCCAGATCCCAAGGTTATCAACGGGCAAATTACCGATAGAAATGAAGCATTAGCAGTTCGTTTACAAGCGTTGTTGAATGCAGCGTTGTTAATCTCAGAACAGTATTTTAATTTGCAGTCCAAAGGTAGTTTGAGCGATCGTTGTCGGCGAGTCGAGCAAGCAGGTTGGAATTATATATTTAGAGAAGAATTTAAGGATGTCAAAGGAGTATCTGCGGTTGAAAGAGCTTTAGGCGATCGCATTGCAGAAGAAGCGAATGCGCGGATGTGGCACATGCGTTTAGTAGAAAGTTTTGTGGCAGTTTCTGGTAATTATATTCGCGAAAATCCAACAGCAGAAAGGTTTGCTGAGACGACTTTAATTTTATGGCAGATGATTGCTAAAATCAAAAGCAATAAAACTGTACAGCGTCCGCAATTGGGTAAGCAAAAAGTAAAAATAACTGTGGGTGAACCTATATCCATTTCTGAGCGTTACCCGGTATATAAGGAAAATCGGTTGGGTGCTAGACAAGCTGTTGCTGATGTGACCAACGATTTGCAACACGCATTGGAAGGTTTGATTTGATTAGAAAGGTTGCATTTTTTGCTAGGAACCATAATAAAGGTGTCAGTCGTCAGGAGGCTTATTCATTTCGATCCCTGCCTCCTGACTCCCTTAAATAGCAAGGTGCAATGAAAATGCCCAAGTGTTCATCAGAATCGGATATTACTTTCTAAAGTAGATCGCGGGTTTAGATACCCTGTACGGAGATGCTGGCGGGATACGGTTTATTAAGCTTACACAAACCCAAAAGTTTTTTAAAATTATCTAATTAAATGGGTGCAGATAATCGTAGGCTACTACATCTACTTGGTTTTGCGGCTATTTCACTTTAATACAATTGGGTTAAATAAAGGCAATTGTAACTAAATATGTCATTCTTTATTTGAGTTTTATAAAATTAACGTTAAGTTATCCAAATTATATTTTCCGAAAAATCACGCTTTTATATTTTTGTAATTCCAATTACAAATAGAGGAGTCCAAAAAATTGTGATTCTCTAAATCAATCAATTTATAAATAATGAAAACTCAAAACTTATTCAATTTACTGAAGGTTGGTATTGCTACTTTTGGAATCTTCTTTGTGGCTGGTCAAGGAGCCTATGCCTCAGACTTAAAGGGAACAGCATTTAGCATCTCTTTGGAGTGTCTGAACGACACTACCGGTCTTTTGGTGGGTCAAAATTCCACTGCTAACGGGTGGCAGTATGCATTTGATTCAAACAAAGATGGGATGAACGGGAATTACTGGGTTGGTGCCGCGCCAGGAAAAGTAAACCCCTACGATATCTCTGGTATGGCTATCAAAGAAACTGCTACCAGTATCATTGTGGCAATCAATGGCAATATGAAGTTAACAGGAGAGGCTGAACAGGGTGCTGCCGGTGGTCAGATTGGATATGGTGATTTGTTCTTCAATATGGCGGGTAAGACCTTTGACAATGCTATGAGCAGCGGGGATTTGTTCGGGATTCATTTCGCTTCAGCGAATGCTTCAGGGGTACAACAACTAGGTGTTTATAGTAATGTCCAGGCAAAAACAGTTACTAATATCAAAGAAGGCTACACCATTGCTACATATGGTGGTTTAGCAGGAGGAGGGAATTCTTACGAAAGTCAGGTAAAACAAGGTGGTGGTGTTGTCGGTTATGGTGATTTGACCAATAGTTACTTTACTAATAACGGCAAGGACAATACATTTAATCTCAATGTCATCAACTCTGGAAATTATCTGAGTGGAATCTCGTTTTTAGCACAGGGTAATATAACCCAGCAGTTGCTAACCACTGGTTATGATGCCAGCAAATTTAATGGCACACAAACCATTGCATTTGAATTCAAGAAATCTGGTATTGTCCAATCAACTCCAGAGCCTGCTAGTCTCGCTGGTTTAGGAATTGTTGGTCTGGCTTTGGCTGGTAGCAAGCTACGCAAGAAATTAGCGTAGCAATTGGGTAGGGACTATTCGCAATACGGCTTGATTTCTCTTTAGTGATTATAGACAACATAAAAGACTATTTTATCTCATGGAAATGATCGCTGAAGTGATGTAATTTTGGATGAAGCTTAAGCAAAAAGTATCCCAAACCGTATAGATTTAATCGTTAAATATTAAATAGGTAAATTTTAATGCCCTTACTTTCTAGCAAGGGCATTTTTTTCTAATATAGTTATCAAATACAAAACTACTCAGGCAATGCTCTAAAGAATCTCTGTAATGCTCATGACACCTATACTCGCTTAAGGCTTGCAGCGGCTTGTTGTCTGACATCGCTCCTTACACCTTAACCTGGAAACACCTTAGATAAATCCACAACTAAATCAGAAAAACAGGGCAGATTAACTGATTCATTTGGCAGATAAATAAATTTGCGACGATAACCAAATTTACTTTGCAAAGTTTGATAAGGTTCGCTGTAGCACTCCAGATAATTATCTACTAAATTAAATATCCAATAATCAGAAATACCTGCTTCGGCATAAATAGGTAGTTTTTCCTCTTGATCGTATTTTAAGGATGAATCGGCAATCTCAATTAATAGTAAAATATCAGATGGGCTGGGATGATTCCCTAGATAGTCATCATCTCTATTTTTTGCAATTACTCTATCGGGTTCAGGCTCGCTGTTGTTAGACAAAGTAATTGGCTGTTGTCCTCGCAGGGTTGCGCGATCGCCTACTAGCTTATATAATTCTCGTTCTAGGCGTGTTTCACAAACAGAGTGCGGTGTACCTTTTGCTGCCATCTGGATTATTTCACCCTTAATTAGCTCAACTCGGTCATTCTCCTCAAAGAAGCCGAGTTCAGCTAGACGGTGATATTCAGCTATAGTAAAGCGTTTAGCAGTGGTAAGGCTCATAACAACTACGAGAATGCAGAGTTATTTTTATCTTAATATAGCTATAGCTGATTAAAGTTATGCGATAGAAGATAATGAGGTGTCTGGGTATTCTTCTTTATCATCTTCTATAGTTGCTTCTATACTTACACTCTTCCAAGGAAAATCAAAATATTGTTCCTGAACCGTTTTTAATTCCTTTATTGACTCTTGGAAAAATAATTTAATAGCAGATACGTGGTTTTCTTCAGATAAAAAATCTTGTAAGCTTTTTCGATAAAATATACCTGACCATGCTGGCAAAACTTTTAAATTACTAGGAGTCCATAGATTGGGTTTATCATTAATTATTTTTTGCATAGATTCAATAATTTTTGGGCGTTGTCCAAACCTGTGAGAAACCTGCAAAAATATACCTAAATATGGATAATCAGTTAAATTATTTGGATTTAAATTGAAGTATCCAAGACCACACCATAAGTCCCATGTTGAGAGAGAAAAGTGGGTGTAGATAATATATCTCTCGTCCCATTTCCATTGAGTTCTACTTGCTGCCCCTCTGATAACACCTCCAAAAGCTACCCTAAATTCTTGCTGTACTTCTTCACTGAGAGTTGATTCCATAAGATTGAGAGTTTTGTTAAAATTCACCATTGTCAATAAGTCAAGCGATGAAAATTGGTTAGTGGTAGACATTCCATTTATCCTCATGAACATTAATATTTCTTGGGCTAAGATATCAGTTGCGTATTGTTGTAATCGAGCATAAAATTGATGCCACCTCAATTGATAAAAACTTACTTTTGGCTCTAGATTAAATGCTGGAGTTTTAATTTCTTTTTTCGGATCATAATCACGAGTGATGTAAATTAAAATTCGATGTCTGACATTTGGTAAATTGCTCAAAATTTCAGCATATTTTTTTAAAGAATTATTTCCATCCTTCGCGCCAATTTTTGATTCAATAAAGATTACATCTGTACTCAAACCATTTGACAGTTCAATCACAATATCAAGTCTGCTATTCTCTGTATGGCTTTCAAGTCCTTTGTGTTCTTGTTGAGTTGAAATCTTGACGCTGGAATAATTATCATCACTAATGATTGAGTGATGTTTTAGCCAATCAATTAAAATATCCTTATTCAAGGATAAAAAATAAGCAACAATCTCAGTAAAAAAATCTTCACGCGGTTTGTTTCCTGAATGCAGATTGAGTAAATTCGTAAACAAAGACATTTATTTTTAAGTATTTAAGGTAATTCCAAAAAAGTTACACACAATAATTAAGCTTGTAGTCCTGATGGAACAAGACTACTGGAAATTTTTATAAGTTCTGTTTGTATTTGGTATTACTAACGTTGCAGCAGTTATAACTTAGCCGATCGCAGTTTGACAAGGGTACTATACTATACAAACAAAAAATAGGGGTAAAATTTTTACCCCTACAAATTTATGTATTATTTTAAGAATAGCTAGAGAAGATTATTACTCTGTTAAGTGACTTTCTAGCAAAGTTGCGATCGCGTCAGGATGAATATTTTTGTATTTCTTTTTACCAAGCTGTAAAACACAGTTGGGAGCGCTACCACAGCATTTTTGGCAACTAGTATGTTCAATGGTAACTTTGTCTAACAAACCGCGATCGCACAAAGTTTTTTCTAATTCTGATAATAAGCCTTTACCACCACGTTTTAGGCAACCGCCCTTTTGACATACCATAATCCTCGCTTTGGGTTGAGGTGGTAAATCTTGCTTTGGACACACATCAATTGGTGTCACCTTATAGGCTTTAATTTTAATTTTACTTGTGCGCGAGTCTATCTTACTATGACCACAAATGCGAAGTTGCTGACCAGGAACTAAGGATGAACTTAGTAAACAGCGCAACTCTTTAGGCAGTTTAATGTCTACATTTCCAGATGGAACTGCCAATTGCAAGTATTTATATTTTCCTGGTTCACCACCAACAAAACCTAGTAACTGTCCCTCAAGATTCAATTCTGATAACGTCAAATATTTGTTACCCATGATTGATAAAAAGTTATTGGGGATTGAGGATTAGGGGAAAGGTGACAGGTGACAGGTTATAGGGAATAATTTGTACCCTGTAACCTATAACCTATTCCCTTCTTTACTCCGCATTTTTTATGCGAGGCGTTTAGCTTCTACTGTTTGAGGTAAATTTGCTGTGTCTGGCAATTCACGAAATTCTAATTCCCAACCATTTGCTAGGGTGAGAATCTTGCCATCATTTCCATCGGTTTGTTTGACGACTTCTTCTTCCAGGTCTTTTTTAGCAACGTAAACTACTAAAGTGCCGGCATCATTCATCCGTAGCATTACTTTCATGAGACTCCTCAACCGATTCTAGTTCTTTTTTCTTGCAGCCGACGACAAACCCTGTTTCTAAGAAATGCACAGCATATATATAGGAAGTCTGCAAATATGTGCCTATACTCGCTATGTAACCGATATCTCCTTTGTTGACTAAAACTTGGCCGACTTCCTTACCGGGAAAGGTACCATCGTTTTTTAGCAGTTTACGAACTCTGACTTTTTCACCAATTTCAAAAGCGGGTGGCAAGTTTAGTTCTAATTCATCGCGTTGCATGAGAGTACCTCTGTTCTCTGACCAAATTCAATAGTTCTTCTGTCGTCAAACTGCGTTTTTTCTGTACCGATTGATGGCGCACTGCGTCTAAAACAGATTGGGTTTCTTGGGAATTCAAGAAAATTCCATGCTGTTCTAGTAAGTTAGCAACTAAATGCCGTCCAGAATGTTTACCTACTACTAAACGCCGTTCCCAACCCACCTCTTCGGGTGCAAATGGTTCGTAGGTGACGGGGTTTTGCAATACTCCGTGAGCATGGATACCAGATTCGTGAGCAAAAGTATTTTCGCCAACGATCGCTTTCCAAGGTGGTACGCTAGCTCCTGATGCTGCTGCAACTAATTGAGACAGTTCCAGCAAACTGGGTGTGTTAATGCCCAAATTAACGCCGTAGATGCGTTTAATCGCCATCACAACTTCTTCTAATGCTGCATTTCCCGCCCGTTCACCCAATCCGTTGACTGTGGTATTTACTGATGATGCTCCAGCTTTGATACCAGCAAGAGCGTTGGCAGTTGCCAGACCAAAATCGTTATGCGTGTGGATTTCTAGGGGAATCGTCAACGCTGAAACCAGCCTTTGGACTTTGGTGTAGGTGGTGAAGGGGTCGAGTACTCCTACAGTGTCGCAGAAGCGGAAGCGGGATGCACCCCAATCTTGGGCATAAAGTGCTACATCTAAGAGGAAGTTTTCATCAGCTCTAGAAGAATCTTCTCCGCCAACTGCTACCCAAAGACCTTGGTCAAGGGCGAAGTGGATTGAGTCTTTGAGTTTTTGTAAACTTACTCGCCACTGACCATGAAATTTAGTGGCAATTTGGATACCAGAGACGGGAATAGCAATATGCACCCGATTCAAACCACAGGCGATGGAAGCCTTGATATCTGAGATGACAGCACGGTTCCAGCCCAAGAGTTTTGCTTGTAAACCTAAGTTAGAGATTGCAGCGATCGCCCGGGTTTCTTCGTCGCCCATTGCCGGTATACCCACTTCTAATTCCGGTATACCAATAGCATCGAGAAACTTAGCGATCGCTACTTTTTCTTGTAGAGTAAAGGCAACACCTGCTGCTTGTTCGCCATCACGTAATGTAGTGTCATTAATTATGATTTGATTCATTGCAAATATCCCTCTCTTGGAAGTATTCTTAATATCCTTTCCCTCTACAATCCCCGGCGATGGCAAATGCTAAAAATATCACAATTCATAATGTAGGATACATGATCCTTAATTATTGCCTTATTCTTAGCATCACATCTGTATGACAGGGAACTAAAACAATGTATAAATTACTAATCGTTTTTACCGATGTCAGTTGAAATGTCTTCGAGTAGCAATGAACTAATATAACTATTAGCAAATCCCGAACAAAGTAATACACAAAAGCCAGCAATTAAGGATGTAATCATCTTCGTAACCTCATCTTTTCTAGTACATTTTGGTGTAATTTAGGCAGGTAATGGTATTCAACGTTAAGAAGTACAAATTCGCTAACTTTGGTCTGCTAGCCAATCAAAAATTTTTCCTAGCTGCTCCAAGTCAACGAAACCATACTGCCAGAGAAGCATCGGTAGCGGGCCATTTTCTAATTCACGGTGTCGCAGAGCTACAGCAATATCGGCATTTGAAAGTTCAAGTTCATTGTGCAAAAAATTGAGGAGTTTTATATCTCTGTTCCGAGTCGCCATAATTGAACTTTCAATTTCTTAATTTGGGAAAAGGTTAAAAATCAGAAACTCCAATTTATATTTAGGAATTTCGTCTTTTTAATTGTTGCTATATGTCAGGGAAGTTTCAGATTTAGTAGACCCAACAAAATCTAAACTCTATCTAATCCATCTCAGTCTGCAATAAATTCTGCTAGCGGACAGTAGCTTCAAACTCTAAACCTATTTGAGCTTTGTGCATCTATGAACAAAAACGATGAAGTCCAGTACTTGCGTCATGAATTCAAGATTAATCGTCTTTGAATTAGGTCTTTTTGAAATAATCATGACTCATCACTGTAATGCCAGCAACGCTCTAACCACTCTAATAATTCGTGACGAGAAGCCAGAAGTTGCATAACTGTACTGCGAATTAGAATTACTTCCAGCAAATTGTTCACTTGCACTCGCAAAGAACCATCAGGGGGACAAGAGCAATTAATTTTTAACTCTTGCAAACGGTGATAGATTCGCCAGCGATCGCTCAAAGGAATCTGCAAAACGTGATTTGTCATTTGTCTTTTGTCCTTTGTCATTTGTCATTTATCCTTAGTCCTTTGTCATTTGCTAATGACCAATGACCAATACTTCGACTACGCTCAGTACAAGTGACTAATGACTCTTGACTTGTAAAGTTTGCAGTTGTTTTTCGAGTTCTTCAATGCGCGAGAGCAAAGAACGAATCACGGTTGCTTCCATATCGGGTAGCTTTCCATGTTCTAAAGGAGAAAGGCTGGCGTTTTCGTTGCGAGAAATAATTCGGCCGGGAATTCCGACAACTGTGCAGTCGTTGGGGACATTCCGTAAGACAACCGAACCTGCACCAATACGAACGCGATCGCCAATTTGCAGATTACCCAAAACCTTCGCACCCGCCCCAATCACCGCATTTTTGCCGACTGTGGGATGACGCTTACCAGTTTCTTTACCAGTTCCGCCAAGGGTAACGCCCTGATAAATCAGTGTATAGTCGCCGACGATCGCAGTTTCGCCAATGACTACTCCCATTCCGTGGTCGATAAACACGCCTTCACCAATCTCTGCACCTGGGTGAATTTCAATTCCGGTCAAAAATCGCCCCAAGTGAGAAATGAAACGGGGGATAAAACCGACTCCTCGATTATGTAACCAGTGAGCAAGACGATGCAAACATAGCGCGTGCAATCCTGGATAGCAAAATACTACCTCTAGCCAATTCCGTGCTGCGGGATCGCGCTCAAAAATAATGCGAAAATCACTCAATAATGGCTCAAAAAAAACGCCAGAGAAGAGATTTTTCAGCATGGATGTATGGGCAAAATCCTGCGTTTTGGTACTTGGGGAATCGCTAATACTGTCTAAAGACTGTTGCATCGGTAATGTCTATCTGGTAAGTGAGTCATCTGCTATTTTTATGCTTATATCAGGTGACATCCAACTCGATACCAAACCCAATGCTGATTGGATTTATTGGATTGATTGAGGTTGCACTCAAACGCCGAAACCCCGACTCCAGATAAACTTAAAATTTATCTTGGGGTAGGGGCACTAGTATTTAATGATGGGGGTACTAGTATTTTTGGGGCAGGGGTTAAGAATTTCTGTTCACGCTACAAGAAACTTTACCCGTAAGCATTTGCTAAGATTTTATCAAGATATTTTGCAATATATTAAGTTGTACTCAGATGTACTCAAGCATGAATTTGATAAGGCTACAAATCTATTTTCTGTATATCCTATTACTATTAGTATCTTATTATTGGGTTAAACGAAAGACAGGTTTCTTTATTTTCTTTTAGGATTTGCTGTCTGTATGTATGTATACGTTTCAAAATATAGTTATCGCTTATCGTGACTGTTTTCTTATTATATAGATGTGTGGGAATAGCGATTGCCAAAATTTTTATAAATCTCGTTTCCAGATTGAAATCTCGTTCCAGGTAGAACCTATAAATGTACTTCATTGCGACTCTGCCGCGAATTCGGGAGGTAGAGGCTGCAAATAGGCATTCCCAGCCATAGACTGGGAATGAGGTATCTGAAGATTTGTTAATGGAGTTCAGAGGTGCATTAATGGAGTTCAAAGGTGCATTAATGGAGTTCGGAGGCTCATTAATGAAGCTCAAATACTCATTAATGAAGTTCAGAGGCTCATTAATGGAGTTCAAAGGCTCATTAATGAGTATTACAGTTTGGGAATCTTAGAGGATGTCTGAAAACTTTTTGGTGTTGTATTTGAGACTTGTAGATCCCCCTAAATCCCCCTTAAAAAGGGGGACTTTGATTTGGTTCCCCCCTTTTTAAGGGGGGCTAGGGGGGATCAAGCGAAATATTTAATACTTCTCAGACATCCTCTTACTTTTTTTCTTCTATATGCTTCCTCAACACGCCGCCTAATTGCTTCTTCTGCAATGCGAATATTCTCTTTAATTGGCGGGTTCAATAATTTGAAGATTCTCGCTGGCAAAAATAAACAGAACTTGAACCTAGAAAAGTAAGCCTTAATTTTGCGGTTTCTATAAAGAATGGGTTGTGCTTAAGCGATAATAAATACATTTCTCCACAGAAGCACAGTTTATGATCTGCTGCCTGAATCCAGCTTGCCACAATCCGCCCAATCCTGATGGCACAATGTTTTGCTCAAACTGCGGTGTAGGATTGGTAGTGTTGAGAAACCGCTATCGCCCGATTAAATCATTAGGTGGTGGAGGATTTGGTAAGACTTATTTAGCAGAAGATATAGATAAACTAAATGAGCATTGTGTCATCAAGCAATTTGCACCGCAAGTCCAGGGAACTGACGCATTAAATAAAGCCACGGAACTATTTGAGCAAGAAGCAAAGCGACTGCAACAGTTAGGAAAACATCTCAAAATTCCCACACTGTTGGCATATTTTGAGCAAGATAATCGCCTGTATTTAGTGCAGGAGTTTATCAACGGGCAGAATTTATTGACGGAATTACAACAGCAGGGAATTTTCAACGAGCAAAAAATCAGAGAATTATTGCTTGATTTGTTAGATATTCTCAAAACAGTTCATCAATACAAAGTCATTCACCGCGATATCAAGCCAGAAAATATCATTCGTCACAGTGATGGGAAGTTGGTACTGATTGACTTTGGTGCATCCAAGCAACTGACAGCAACGGTGATGACGCAAGTAGGAACAACCATTGGTTCCTTTGGTTATGCACCACTAGAACAAATGGAAGGAGGTGAAGCTTACCCAGCTAGTGATTTATATAGTATAGGTGCAACCTGCTTTCACCTGCTGAGTGGAATTCACCCTTGGGAACTTTGGAAACGACAAGGTTATGGTTGGGTTGCGAGTTGGAGACAGCATTTGCAGCAAAGCGTGAGTCAGAATTTGGGGCGTATGCTAGATAAATTGTTGCAAGAAGAATTTCAGCAGCGTTATCAGTCAGCCGAGGAAGTTTTACAAGATTTAAATCTCTCGCTATCAGCTTCAATACCCCCAACCCAGCCAGTAATTGCAACTACAGTATCACCGCCACCGTCTACAGTAATTTCTCAACCGCCACCATCAACGCTACTAACACCAGCAAAGTCACTACTAATATCACAAGGATTGCCACAAAAGCCATCCAGACAAAATACTAATTTCAGAAAAAGATTCCTGGTGGGTGCTGCTATTACAATAGTTGGAACTCAGTTCTATGGCTGCGTTCGTTATCGCTTGTTTCCAACTAGTCCAATATTTTTAGTTGAGAGCTTTCCCAGCAGTTCTTTCCTAGAAAGAACCCTCACAGGTCATTCTAACCCGGTTGGTTCCGTCGCCATCAGCCCAGATGGCAAAACCCTTGCTAGTGGTAGTAATGACAATACCATCAAACTGTGGAATCTGGCAACCGGAGAGCAAATCCGCACTCTCACTGGGCATTCTGACTGGGTTATTTCCGTCGCCTTCAGCCCAGATGGCAACACCCTTGCCAGTGGTAGTCGTGGTGACACAACCATCATACTGTGGAATTTGGCAACCGGAGAGCAAATTGGTACTCTTACTGGGCATTCTAACTTGGTTATTTCCGTCGCCATCAGCCCAGATGGCAAAACCCTTGCCAGTGGTAGTTATGACAATACCATCAAACTGTGGAATCTGGCAACCGGAGAGCAAATTCGCACTCTCAAAGGGCATTTTGGCGCGGTTTATTCCGTCGTCTTCAGCCCAGATGGCAAAACCCTTGCTAGTGGTAGTTTTGACAATACCATCAAACTGTGGGATATAGCAACGGGAGAGCAAATCCGCACTTTTCCTTCGGAACGCTACGCGAACACTGGGCATTCTGACTGGGTTCTTTCCGTCGCCTTTAGCCCAGATGGCAAAACCCTTGTCAGTGGTAGTAAGGACACCACCATCAAACTGTGGAATTTGGCAACAGGAAAAGAAATCCGCACTCTCACAGGGCATTCCTACGAGGTTAATTCCGTCGCCATCAGCCCAGATGGCAAAACCCTTGCCAGTGGTAATGGGGACAGTACCATCAAACTGTGGAATCTCGCAACCGGACAGCAAATCCGCACTCTCACCGGAACCCTCACCGGGCATTCTAACTCGGTTAATTCCGTCGCCATAAGTCCAGATGGCAAAACCCTTGCCAGTGGTAGTAGTGACAACACGATCAAACTGTGGCGGCTAGAGTAGCGAGTGCTGAGTTAGCAGTTTTGCATATTGAGCTAAACACAGAAAAAGTAACCTAAACTAAAATCAAGATGCTTGGCTCATATTAGCCGCGAGATGAGAGACACATTTGTAACCGAAGTTGGACATGCTCTCAATCGCATTGAACCGTTTTCTCTAAGCATAAACTTATAAAAATAGCTGTAAAATAATTAATTAAATGGTGATAGTTATGCAACACATTACGATTGACGCAGCATCACAACACTTACACGAATTAATCGCAGCAGCAATCAATGGCGAGGAAATTATTATTACCAAAGATGAGCAGCCCGTGGTAAAACTGACTCCGGTGATTCCAGAAAAAAAAACGCTCTCCTTTATTTGGTAGCGCTAAAGATTTGATTACAATCTCAGATGACTTTGATGAGCCATTAGAAGAATTCCAGGATTATATGTAATGCAGGTATTGTTAGATACTCATACTTTGATTTGGTTTTTCCAAGGACATCAAAGTTTTAGTGACAAGATGAGGCTATTAATAACCCAAGTTGCTAGTTATGCTTGCAGGTGTTCAGGTGGCATTGCATAAGCAATAAAATCCCCTCCAGAGGAAAAATTAGGAGGGGTAATGTTAAACGAAATAATTACAATTTATGCTATCACTGATGACCTATTG
>NZ_JAVRBQ020000072.1:0-52673 GCF_034531215.2 Nostoc sp. ChiSLP03a | reverse complement strand
TTCTCTTCTTTACAAGCTTTACGCGAGCGCATCCAAGAAATCTTCGACCAACTCACATTTGAGCAGGTAATTTCTGTCTCTTCTTATAACTTTATCTTGGAAGCTCTATTCTATGCAGCTTCATATTAATTTGGTATAAAGGGTAATAAAAACTATTATTGAACTTTTGCTAGATAAGTATTTCCTAAACATCTTCAAAATCTCATTCTTTAGAGTTGTTTCTACTTTAGGACTAGAGACAGATAGCACCAGATGAGTAATTTAAGTAATATGAACAATGTAATTAGCTTCTTAAGGAAACTTCACAATGGCACTTTATCCTAGTGATAAAACTGAAACTGCATATAATGGCAAAGACCGCAATGCTGGTGAACTTGGGCTAACTCCTCAGTCTGAACTTTGGAACGGTCGCTTGGCTATGATCGGTTTTCTAGCTAGCTTACCTACTTTGGGATCTAAATGGTTATAGCGTCGTGCGGGACGTACTTCACCTGATTTCTTAAACTCCCCGTTAATTATTGAGCGTCTTTGTTGCAGGCTTAGATTTTATCCAAAAGTATCAAATACAAGGCACTGGTTATAAGAAATACTAATCTTACCAGTGTCTTTATCCATATCACCCAACCTTTTAACCGAAAACGGTTTTTAGAATAGCATCGGGTTGTGTAATAATAATTAAAGTATCTCAATATTTATACATATTTTTGTTTGTTGGCATTGTCCAGTGTAAAACATTTACCACTAACACAGTTTTCCGGCTAGTAGTTAGTTGTTTTTGTAATGACTATATTTTATTTTTGGAATTTTCACCTGAATGCTAGGCGGAGTAAAAGTGTGATCGAGTTAGAACAACCACCCAGCGACCAAACAAAATTGACTTCAGTAGTGAAAAGCGAATCTCACTTTGAAGGACTTTTCATTGCTATTGTCATTGTTAGCGCATGGGCCATTAGCCTGAGTTTATTGCTTTCCCTTGACATCTCCAAATTAAAATTTTGGATGTTATTGCCCGTTTTACTATGGCAAACATTTTTATATACGGGATTATTTATTACATCTCATGATGCCATGCATGGGGTAGTGTTTCCTCAAAACACCAAGATTAATCATTTTGTTGGGACATTAACTCTATCTCTTTATGGTCTTTTACCATATAAAAAATTATTAAAAAAGCATTGGTTACACCACCAAAATCCAGCAACTCAAACAGACCCAGATTTTCATAATGGTAAACACAAAAACTTCTTTGCTTGGTATTTCCATTTTATGAAAGGTTACTGGAGTTGGGGACAAATGATTGCTCTAACTCTTATATATCAGTTTGCTAATCGCATCTTTCATATACCCCATACTAATCTAATAACTTTTTGGGTGCTTCCTTCGCTTTTAAGTTCATTCCAATTATTTTATTTTGGTACTTTCCTTCCACATAGCGAGCCAATCGCAGGGTATATTCAGCCTCATTGTGCCCAAACGATTAACCGTCCAATTTGGTGGTCATTTATCACGTGCTATCATTTCGGCTATCATCAAGAACATCACGAGTATCCTCATGTTGCTTGGTGGCAGTTACCAGAAATTTACAAAGCAAAATAGTTCTTATTCATCTAGTAAATAAGTGGACGTGAATAACTAAAGGTTTGTAGTCAGTGTCTCCAGCTATTAAAATAAGTCTGGGGCTGCCTACTAAGAGCAAATTTATTCTGCTTATGCCAATTAATAATTCTCGTCTTGTCACCTATAGCCCTGCTTATACAATCGTTCCCACTTACGAGTGCTTTAATCGCTGTAGTTACTGCAACTTTCGCAGCGAACCGGGTAAAAGCCCGTGGATGAGTATTTTAGATGCAGACAATATTTTAAAACCACTTCAAAGCGAAAAAGTCTGTGAAATTCTTATACTCAGTGGTGAAGTGCATCCCCATTCGCCAAAGCGTCAGGCGTGGTTTACACGGATTTATGATTTGTGTGAATTAGCGCTTTCAATGGGGTTTTTACCTCATACAAACGCGGGTCCACTGAGTTTTGAAGAAATGCAAAAGCTCAAGCGTGTGAATGTTTCGATGGGGCTGATGTTGGAACAGTTAACGCCAATATTGTTAAATAGTGTACATCGGCACGCACCGAGTAAATTACCTGAAGTTCGTTTACAACAATTGCAATGGGCGGGAGAGTTGCAGATTCCCTTTACAACTGGGTTACTGTTGGGAATTGGGGAAACTGTAGATGATTGGTGGGAAACCTTGGAAGCTATATCTGACATGCATCAACGTTATCACCACATTCAAGAAGTTATCTTGCAACCTCATAGTCCAGGATATCAGCAAACCTTTGATGCACCACCTTTTGACCCTCATCAGTTACCAGAAGTAATTGCTAAAGCACGTCAGATTTTACCGTCAGATATTACTATTCAAATTCCGCCTAATTTAGTTAAAGATAACCGATGGTTACTCGCTTGTATCGAAGCTGGTGCGCGAGATTTGGGTGGAATAGGGCCAAAAGATGAAGTGAATCCCGATTATCCTCATATACAGGAACAGGCATTAAGAGAAATTTTACAGCCTGCGGGATGGGAATTGGTGCCCCGTTTGCCAGTTTATCCGCAATTCGATAGTTGGTTGTCGGGAGAATTACAAACAGCAGTGAAGCGATCGCGGAATGCTATGTTATTGGTTTAACAGATTTAGTGCAATCGCTAACCAAGAGCGATTACCTTAGTACTGATTAACCAGAACGTATACGTCTCCCTTGACTTTGCCCAGATTTGACAATGATCAACGATCAGGAATTCCTTCATGGTGCTGCATTTTTGCGGCTAATTGATTATGGAGAACGTCTTACAATAACTCACGCATCTTCGATACATTCATCCATTTATCTAGTTGAAACTGAGAACAGTAAATCGGCTATTCTTTTTAAGGTTTCTAAAAAACCCAAATCTGCATGGTCTTTTACCTTCAGTAGTCAAGAAGAATTAGCCTTAGATACTCTGCATAGTAAATACCACACCATTTCAGTATTTTTGGCATTAATCTGTCATAAAGACGGTATCTGTTGCATTTCTCAACAAAGGCTTTGGAGTATATTGGACAAATATGTTGCCATTGCTGGCCAACACATATCTGTGTCTCGAAAAATACATGGTAGTTATCATGTTAGTGGCCCAGGTAAGCAGCATCTGGATCAAACAGTACCTCAAAATGACTGGCCTCGTGTACTTTTTTCCAACTAGGACAATACTGATGAATAAGATAGATATTGCAACGGATGGATATTGTATTAATAAGGTTATTGACAAAGTTAAAAGCAAAATTGGGGAAAAAGCAGCAGAGCAATTAAAACAAACTGCTGTTGAGGTAGTCCAGAATTGCGTTCATTTCTACTCCACCACTTTTGGTTCTGGTGATGTTGGCGCTACAGGTACAGGTCTTGTTGGTCAGCCTCATAAGGGAAAAATAGCTGATGGTACTACCGGATTAATTTATGGCAAAGTCCAAAGCGGTAAAACCAATACTACCATTGCTACACTGGCACTTGCTCAGGCTAACCATTTCCGTTGTTTCATTGTGTTGACTTCTGATAATACCTGTCTAGGCGAACAAACTGCCGATCGTTTTGCAGAGCAACTTAAAGGTGGGCCTCGTATTTGTAATTGGAAAGAATGGAGAAATGATCCAGAAGACTTTGCAACTAATCAATTACTTGATTATATGAAAGATACTGGTGTTGTCCTAGTATCTACAAAGAATAAAAGTCACTTAGATAACTTGTTGAAGGTTCTTAAGTATTCTAAAGCCAGTAGTGTACCTACTCTAATATTTGATGATGAAGCTGACAATGCTAGCCCAAATACTAACGAAGCAAAACAGGCTAAAAAAGGTAAAGAGACAGTTCCAGATAGTGCAATTTTTGAAAAAATTGGCAATATTCGTAAAGAGGTAGCTAATCATATATATTTGCAGATTACTGCAACTCCTCAAAGTCTTTTATTACAAAATATTAATCATCCCTGTAAACCAGTTTTCTGTGCTGCTCTCCCTCAACCTGGTGATAGTTATATTGGAGGAAATTTGTTTTTTTCAGACAACAGCAAGTATTGCTGTACAAAAGTTGAACTAGAAGAGCTAGATCAATTAAAAAAACAGGGAGGAAAGATAAACCCTGGCAATAATTGGGATATACCTCCTGGATTGAGGCTATCTCTATGCTGTTTCTTCTTAGGTTCAATATATAAAATAGAATCTGCAAAAAACTCAGAAGCTAAATACTCTTTTCTGGCTCATCTTGACCACAAGCGTATCACTCATAGCACTTTAGAAAAAGTTATTCGCGGCTTTGTTGTGGAGCTTGATAAGGCTCTTCGAGGAAAACTATCCGCTACAAAGCGTGAAGAAGCAATGAAGTGGCTAAATCAAGCCTATACAGAGCTAAGTGAAACAGCAAAAAATCTACCACCACTACATTATTTAGTTGTAGAGCTAGAGCATGAGCTACGGAATGCTACCCCAAAAGTTATTGATGCGAGTAATCCAGATAAAGAACTAAAGTATAGCTCAGGAATGAACATTCTTATAGGGGGTAACAGACTTGGGCGAGGTGTCACTATTGAAGGATTAATGATTACTTATTATGGACGTGATGCCAAGCAAAAAACAATGGATACAGTACATCAGCACGCACGAATGTTTGGTTATCGTCAGGAGCTACTTGATGTGACTCGCCTTTTTTTACCTCAGCATATTTTAGAAGATTTTCGAGCGATTCATGACGCTGATGAGGGGATGCGTCAAGCTATAGGTGATGACCCTAACAATATTAATATTCAGCCAGTTTGGGTAGGGTCAAAACTGAAACCAACTCGTTCTAATGTATTAAATCCGGCAGCAATTAATGCTTTTACACCTGGAAAAGCTATTTTCCCCCCGATCCACTCTGGAAAGCTTCGGAAATTAAGGAACATACAGAGAATTTAACCAAGCTTTTAGAGTCGTATAGCGATGAAGAAATGCTATATGAAGTAGATATTGATTTGTTGCTAAAAGTTCTGTCATATATGCCAAGTCGCCCTGCTGGTAATTATCCCTGGGAGGATAAACGAGTTCAAGAGGTACTCAAGGCAATGAAGAATATGGCAGGTATTCAGCAGGGACGACTCAATGTTCGTCGGGGAAAAGAAACAAAAGGCAAGGGACTTAGATTAAAAAATAGACCTGCAACACATGGGTTAGGAACGTGGAGAGGAACTTCTGGTTTTACTAGTCCTGAATGGGTAAATAAGGCAAAACAAGAATATCCTAATGTTCCTACACTTATTGTCATTTTGGAAGAAGGTAGAAAAGAAGATGGCTGGGAAGGTCTACCATTCTATCTTCCAACATTAGTTATTCCTAAAAACAAATTTGTCTTCATGTTCAATTACTCAGAGGTTGCTGAAGAATTAGAAGATGATATAGATTTTCAAGATTAAAAAATAAGTGCGTGATGTAGCTAGCGATCGCACAATTAATATAATTTTCTCATAAGCGATCGCTTTCACAATCTCACTTGATAATAGCAACTTAAGCCAGCACCACCAAAATATCTCAAATCAATACCTCCGTGAACTAATTCATAACGCATCCCTCAAAGGAGAGAGATAGGAGCCTAAACCCTGTTGTAAAATAGACATATAAGAATTCGGGGGGCCATTTAACTGGTCATAAACGCCTATAGAAACTATTTTTGGAAATCTCCAAGGTCTGAAGTCCAGCCAGCTGAAGCAACTACAGCGGCTGTATCACCAGCGCATACCAGGCGATCGCATCACCACGCCTGAGTTTTCCCAGCGTCTGGCAGCAATTAGCACAGAAGTCAATCAGCCTGTGTGCGCCTACATCAACCGTCGCGGACAAGTGATTCGCGTCGGGGTAGGCACACCGCGTCAAACGCAAATACCACCGATGGAATTGCCCCGTTACGGTGCAGAACGACTCAGTGGTATTCGTTGTATTGCCACCCATCTCAAGCCAGAACCGCCTAATGAAGCAGCGCTCACGGCTATGGCACTACAACGCTTAGATGCCCTAGTTATTCTAAATATTACCGGAACCGGATTTACACGGCGGGGCGGCGGGGCGACTGGGTATGTCAAAGAAGCTTATCTAGCTCATCTGACACCCCAAGAGTCTCGCACCCTGATTACTAGTCCTGCGGCTCTCAAAGTAGAGGAAAGCCAAATCCAAACCCCAAGTTGGAATATATCACCACCTCTGGATTTGGACGATCTGGCAGAGCAGGATTTAGTAGACTTAGTAGAAAATCTGGAAGCGGAATTCCAGCGCGAATATGTCGCCCAGGAAGTAGATGCTGACCACGATCGCGTGCTGATTGTGGGGCTGATGACCAGTGAGATGACTCCGCTACAATTCCAAGACACCCTAGTGGAATTGGCACGGTTAGTTGATACCGCTGGGGGAGATGTATTACAGACAATACAACAAAAGCGATCGCGCGTTCATCCCCAAACTGTAGTTGGCGAAGGTAAGGTGCAAGAAATTGCCCTAACTGCCCAAACACTAGGAGTCAACCTTGTTGTCTTTGACCGCGACCTTTCACCCTCCCAAGTTCGCAACTTAGAAATGCAAATTGGTATCCGGGTGGTTGACCGCACCGAAGTAATTTTGGATATCTTTGCCCAACGCGCTCAATCTCGTGCCGGTAAGTTGCAAGTAGAACTAGCACAGTTAGAATACATGCAACCGCGACTGGCTGGTAGAGGTCGCACCATGTCCCGATTAGGTGGTGGTATTGGGACTCGTGGGCCTGGTGAAACCAAACTGGAAACTGAACGCCGTGCCATTGGGCAGCGTATTTCCCGACTGCAAAAAGAAGTGAACCAGTTGCAAGCCCATCGTGCGCGGTTACGGCAACGAAGACAGCATCGAGAAGTTCCTTCAGTTGCTTTAGTTGGATATACCAACGCTGGCAAGTCCACTTTGCTGAATGCTCTCACTAATGCAGAAGTTTATACAGCCGACCAGTTATTTGCTACTCTCGATCCGACTACCCGCCGTTTGGCGATTCCTTATGGCGAAACCAATGAACATCAGGAAATTCTGATTACAGATACAGTAGGGTTTATACATGAACTGCCTGCATCTTTAATGGATGCCTTCCGTGCCACCTTAGAGGAAGTCACAGAAGCCGATGCCCTACTACATTTGGTAGACTTATCTCACCCTGCTTGGTTGCGTCATATTCGCTCAGTCAGAGAAATTTTGGCACAAATGCCAATAACTCCTGGCCCAGCGCTAGTTATTTTTAATAAGATCGATCAAGCCAATAGTGAGACACTAGCCCTAGCTAGAGAAGAATTTCCCTTGGCAGTGTTTATTTCTGCGAGTCAGCGTTTGGGATTAGAAACCCTACGTCAGCGACTTGCCAAGCTGATTGAATATGCCGTTGATTCCCAGTAGATACTGAAATAAATTTTTAATTTTCTAGTTGAAAATGCCGTAGTTAATAGTAACTATGGCATTTTCTATTAAAAATAA
Organism: Nostoc sp. ChiSLP03a; assembly: GCF_034531215.2. NCBI lineage: Bacteria > Bacillati > Cyanobacteriota > Cyanophyceae > Nostocales > Nostocaceae > Nostoc > Nostoc sp. ChiSLP03a. Next base: position 45,138 of record NZ_JAVRBQ020000072.1, on the reverse strand, counting down.
TAGATACTTTTACTTTACTAAAGCTTTATCTATTTATGTGGAATATGCTGAATGACAATATTATAAAAGACGTGCTAAAACAATTGATTAATGGTATTTTTCTGGTTCGTAGCTAATACAGTAATCGAATTTATCGCTAAATAAATTCAATTACATATAAAGATTTAAGCATTGAACTTGTTCTTAATTAATTTTATACAGCAGAATTTAAAATTTAGGACTAAAACACGCTTTATATCTGGGTAACAGATTTAGGTTGTGTACCTCACAACTTTAAATTTGCTGTAAGTACTCTATTAACCTTTCAGTATGACTTTTAGAGTTATCTCATTTATCAACATTATAGAAATAAAGGTATATGCAATTAGCTTCACAGCAACTTGAGTCAAAAGATATCAAAGTACAGCTTCTTTTAACTGGAGGACATCAATACACCGTTTATTTAAAATCAGATGCAACTGTACTGCATAGCCTTTTAACAACAGTTGTGGCTCGCGCCTACAAACAAGAATCTGAGTTACAGAATTTATTCCAAATTCCCATCAATGAAGGTCGCTCGGTTTTATGTTTTCCTAGCGAACATCTTATAGGTGTGGTTACAGAACCCCCAATTTTTGTACAGCAATCAGAGAAAGTACAGTTTCAAAATGATTATATTTTGGCTTCTGATTATATACAAATAGATAATTTTCTTAAACCAGAAGAACACAAAAGTTTACTCAAATACGTCCTTAAAAAAGAGTCGGATTTTTTGCCAAGCAACACTTCTACCAACGATATTAATTATCGCCAATCAATGGTTGTTTACTCATTTCCTGAATTTTCCGAACTGATATTAAAGAGAATTCAAGTAATGATTCCTGATATTATAAGCAAATTAAACTTACCATTATTTTCTGTATCACAAATTGAAAGTCAACTCACTGCACATAATGATGGTAACTATTACAAACTTCATAATGATAATGGCAGTTCGGATACTGCTACTAGAGAGCTAACATACGTTTATTACTTTTATCAAGAGCCAAAATCATTTTCTGGTGGAGAGTTGCTGATCTACGACAGCAAAATTGAAAATAACGTATATGTAAATGCTGAGACATTCAAAACAGTTGAACCTCGCAATAACAGCATTGTATTCTTCCTCAGCCGTTATATGCACGAAGTACTGCCTGTGAGTTGTCCCTCTCAAGCTTTTGGAGATAGTCGATTTACTATCAATGGCTGGGTGCGTAGATAAGCGAATTCAGTATAATCACTGTACACGCCCACAATGAATATTTAGCTTTAAGGAAGGCGATCGCCTTCCCTAATTTCTTACAAACTCATAGCTAATCGACTTTCTAAGTAATATCTTTCATTGAGTTATAAATAGTTTATCAATATTGATTAAGTAATCTATTTATTCTTTTTAAATAAAGATTTAATTTCTTAATTAAAACTAGAATTATTACGTAAATACAATAACAACTTTTTTATAATACAAATACTTAATCAGTATATTTAATTAAAAAAAACCATATATTGATCGTGTATTAAATTTTTGATAAAGCTTAAAAAAAAAGTACTAAATCTCTTTTTCATGTGTCAATTTAGATTAGAAAATGATGTCCATGATGCTCGTATAAACATCATTATTAGGAAGCTTTTTCATATCTTGTTTAAGACAAAGAGGTTTGATTTACATGTCTCAAGCTTATTCAAAAAAAGTAATTGGTTATATAAGTTGTGGTCTATTATCATTCACCTTAGCTTTAGGGTCACAACTACCCCAAGCACAGGCCGGCAATGGTAACGGTAATGGTAACGGCAACGGCAACAAAAATACACCAGCACCAGCACCAGCGCCAGCACCAGCACCCGCGCCTGCACCCGCACCCAAGAGTTTGGGTTCTATAAGTTTTTCAGCTACAGGAACCAATACCTACGACAAATCTAACGATCCTCTGGCAGCGTCGGTTCTTTTTAATTACCTAGACAATGGTTTATTGTCACTAACACTGACTAACAAATCTTCTGTAGGAATCTCAAATCCTTCTGATGTTCTGACCTCAGTCTTCTGGGACTATGCTGGTTCTCCCCTAAACAACTTATCGCTAGTTTCGGCTCTAGCTCCGACAGTAACCTCAAGCGCAGGCTCTACCACTACAAAGAATGTTGATCTTCTAGCTCTAAAGGAATGGAAATTGCCAAACACGAGTAATACTGGAGGACTTCCTGGCATTGACCAACACTACGGTCTGGGTACAGCTGGCTTAGGCATTTTCCAAGGTGGCGGTGGACAGCAATTCAATTACGGCATCATAAGTGGTTACGCTAATGATGCAAATCCAGCCGTGAGTTCGGGAACTTTTGTTCAAAGTTCAGCTACTTTCCTGCTATCAGGGCTAACCTCGGACTTTGACATTACTAAGATTGGCAACATCCGTTTTCAGTACGGTACATCACTAAGCGAAACTAGTATAAAACCTGCCACAGCACCCGCGCCTGCGCCAGCACCTGCGCCTGCGCCTGCTCCAGCACCTGCGCCTGCTCCAGCACCTGCGCCAGCACCTGCGCCAGCACCTGCGCCTGCTCCAGCACCCGCACCTGCGCCTGCTCCAGCACCCGCACCTGCGCCTGCTCCAGCACCCGCACCTGCGCCAGCACCTGCGCCAGCACCTGCGCCAGCACCTGCGCCTGCTCCAGCACCCGCACCTGCGCCAGCACCTGCACCTGCGCCAGCACCTGCACCTGCACCTGCTCCAGCACCCGCACCTGCGCCAGCACCTGCACCTGCGCCAGCACCTGCACCTGCACCTGCTCCAGCACCTGCTCCAGCACCCGCACCTGCTCCAACACCTGTACCATCAGTACCGCCTTATTATCAACCCCCTGCACCTCAACCGAAAAAAGTACCTGAACCCAGTACGACCGCAGCATTAGGATTATTTGCCTTGGGTGTTTTCAGACTCAAGAAGAAAAACAAAAAAAATATTTCCCAAAATTAAACCACACTGCTGAGTTTTAGTAAGAGAAAGCTTAAATATGGGTTTAGAAATGCTTATGCTCTTCTAGACCCATTTTTGTTAGAGGTAAGAAACACTAAACTAGAACTCACCTCAATAATTCCTGCTTTTTAATTAGCGCTTAGTAGCGAAAAAATTTGAGCGACAGAAACAATCTAAATATAATTACTGCTATTGCTAGCATTTAAACTGAAATATTATTAGCTGGTTAGGTCAGATGCAAAATAAAAATAATCTACATAATAGTTGGCTAGCTTAACCTTGGAGTTTAAATAAAGCTGCGTAAATAATTCAAGGTTTGTAGACACTACGTGTAGCTTGCTTTCCCAAAGAGATACACTACAAATTAATCTCAATATTTTTACATTACTTAACATTACTTTTATTTATTTTTGCCTACTTACATCAGCGCCTTCTGTAGATTAGGTTATGAATGAATAAAGCAGTCACAGTCAGTGGCAAAGCTCTAAAATTAAAAAGTATTAAATCAAGTTGAGGATATCATGGCTGCAAAAGTAGAAATTTACACTTGGAGGACTTGCCCGTTTTGCATTCGTGCTAAAAGTTTGCTGAAAAACAAGGGTGTTGAATTTATCGAATACAGCATTGATGGGGATGAAGCAGCCAGAAATAAAATGGCTCAAAGAGCAAATGGACGCCGTTCTTTACCGCAAATTTTCATCAATGACGATCATATTGGTGGTTGTGATGATATCCACGCTTTAGATAGTCAAGGCAAGCTGGATGAGCTACTAACTTCTAGCAATAGCGTATAGGTTCAGAAGGTATTGCGATAGCGACAAACCACTGCAATTACACGGTAGTCGCTACAATTCTAGAAAAATAACACGCTGCCTTGTCTACAGGTTTCCTCACAAAACCAATCTGTCCATAAGACTTTACCCTCCAGATTCTACTTAGCAGCACTACATATGTATGTCAATTGGTGAGAGCATCAAGAGATAATAATTGAATAACCATTTAATTTCTTGGTGATTGAGGTATAAAGGGTGAAACTGGCTTTTATCATTGATCCCATCCATCTACTCGACCCGTGTCATGATACCAGTGTTGCCTTAATTGAAGCAGCGCAAATCCTGGGACACGAAGTTTGGGTGACTCAAGCAAATCTGCTGAGTGTCGCGGAGGGCGAAGCTTTGGCTGTTCTACAGCGAGTTGAAGTTGTACCAGTACAGTTGGTAGAGGGACGCTGGGTAGCGGCGAATCTTTGGTATAAGTTAAGCGATTCCTCCTTAACTTCTTTAGAAACAATGGACGCCGTATTTATGCGGACAGATCCACCTGTCAATGATTCCTACCTCTATGCCACCTACATTCTGGATTATATCGATCAAAATAAAACCCTAGTGATTAACAGTGCCAGTGGCATCCGAGGGGCAAATGAAAAAATGTACGCCCTTCAGTTTACCAAGGCGATTCCTGAAACGATTGTCAGTGCTGATAAGCAATTTATCCGACAATTTGTGGAAGCAAAGGGGGCAGCAGTTCTCAAACCGTTAGGTAACAAAGCTGGCGAAGGAATTTTGTTTTTGCAATCAGGCGATCGCAATTTTAACTCCATTGTTGAACTCAGTACCCTCCAAGGTAAAGTACCAGTAATGGTACAAACCTATTTACCAGAGGCAAAAGAAGGAGATAAGCGAATTATTTTGCTCAATGGTGAACCAATTGGTGCGCTCAATCGCCTCTCTAGTGGAACTGACTTTCGTAATAATATGGCAACTGGTGGTACAGTCGCTCAAACCGAAATTACCCCAAGAGAGTATGAAATTTGTACCCAAGTAGCCGAACGCTTACGCCAAGACGGCTTAATTTTTGTGGGTATTGACGTTATCGGTGGCTACCTAACTGAAGTTAACGTCACTAGTCCTACCGGAATTCGTGAGATTGACCGTCTAGATGGTACTCGCCTTGCTCATCAGGTTATTCAATGGATTGAACAGAGACTAAAAATCCAAAAATAATTTACATTTATTTTTTTGTTTAATGTCCTAACTCCCCAGCAAACAGACTTATTTTGGACACTTGCGTAAGCTTGTTTCCTACGCTACTTGTTTTAAATAAATATATTTGCTTGTACGGAATATGAGTTTAGTGGATCGCAAAGGGTAGATGCATTCTATGTCTACGATCGCCTGTAACCCTCGTGACGCTCAATGACTCGCTCTAAGCGAAGCCATGCCGTTGGCGTTCGCCTTAGCGTCTATGAAAGAGAAGCCTCTCGAAAAGAAGGCTTTACGCTGTGCTATCGCCCTTGGCGCCTTTCCTTGGGAGAAGACTTGCTAACACTGCGTTATCGGTGATGCATCCATAGTTGGGCAGGTATTCCTATTGTTTTGTTCTAAAAGCATAGCTGGACATGCAAGCCAGTAGACTCCTGCCCAAATTCATTCTATAAAGTAGCCTTGACAAGTTTTTTTACCAATTGGCAAAATTGGGTATGGCAAAAGATTGCTTATCCCTGCCCTTGGTAAAACCCTGGTGGAAGTAGCAGATTTTATACAGCGTTCAGCCTGACCGGAGACTGCTAAGTTAATCTAAAATCCCAAATTTTAAATCTTTTAATTCCTTGGTGTACGTCGGTTTCTCAGAAAATCAGGGATATCTAATCCAGGTTTTTCCTTTGGTTCTGGAATTGGAGTTGGGGTTGGAGTTGAACTTGGAGTTGAGGTTGGGGGATTAACTGTCGGTTGCTGTGTTGTTGGACGCTTCGAGGTATTAGGTGCTACTCGAACGTTAGCCACGCTTTGTTGTACCGCAGCTTGTACTTCACCTGTAAATCCAGTGGCAATTACAGTAATTCTTACCTCACCTTGGAGCCTGTCATCAATTACAGCCCCAAAAATAATATTGGCGTTGGGATCGACTACCTCATAGATTGCTTCTGCTGCTGCATTAACTTCATGCAAAGTCAGGTCAGTACCACCTGTAATATTAAATACAACTCCTCTAGCGCCTTCAATAGAACATTCTAGTAATGGTGAAGAAATAGCTGCGATCGCAGCTTCTCTGGCTCTAGATTTTCCAGAACTAACGCCAATTCCCATCAATGCCGATCCCGCATCTGCCATAACTGCTCGAACATCAGCAAAGTCAACGTTTACCAAACCGGGGATCGTGATGATATCAGAAATACCTTGCACCCCTTGCCGCAGTACATCATCTGCATAACGAAAAGCCTCTTGCACAGGCGTTTGTTCGGGGATCACTTCCAGCAGTTTGTTGTTAGGGATAATGATCAGTGTATCTACTCTACTTTTTAGTCCTTCAATACCTTGTTCTGCTTGACTGGTGCGGCGGCGTCCCTCAAAAACAAATGGACGTGTAACTACACCAACAGTGAGGGCACCCATTTCTTTGGCCACTTCTGCCACGATTGGTGCTGCACCCGTCCCAGTACCACCCCCCATACCAGCAGTGATAAATACTAAATCTGCACCCTCTAAAGCCGTAGCAATTTCGTCCCGTGATTCCTCAGCTGCCTTTTGACCAATAGCAGGATTACCACCTGCTCCTAAACCCCTCGTTAACTTCTGTCCAATTTGCAATCGACTTGGAGCGCCAGCTAAGGTAAGAGCTTGGGCATCGGTATTAATTGACCAAAACTCTACGCCAGAGACATCAGACTCGATCATGCGGTTAACAGCATTGCCACCACCACCACCGACACCAATCACTTTAATGTTGGCGACCCGACCAGGAACAATCTCACCAATTCGGCTATTTTCCGGAGAAATTTTTTTATTATCGTGATTTTGCCCGAAGTTTAGCCCAGAGTTATTAAAGGGATTGGTCGAGTTAACTGCCAGAGAAAACCCCGGCTGTCCCGTAGATTGGGAATTTTTATAGTTAAGTCCTTGGTTATTATCAAGTGTCATTGGATTTGTGAAAGGGTAGATAAACGACTTTTTCAGGTGTTATTCACCTAAGAGTCAACTTTAGTTTGACAATGCCACAATAATATGGCGTTGTTCTTTATTGTTTTCACTACTGCCAAGCCTAACAGAATTGGCAGTGCGAAAATTTGCTATGGGATGAGCTTTTAACACAGCCGATCGCACAGCCAATTCTAGAGAAGTATACCTATATTTATCTAAAACTGACCTGTATAACTTCAACCAGACATTAATCTCTTGATTATTCTCAGCGGCGGGCATAACTTGTAAAGACACACTACAGCGTATCTTCTCTGTCTCAATAATAATATTGTTAATAAGTTTTACCATTGGGCATAATTGCAGCTTTAGACACAAAATTTACCTTCTACTTACTTATGCTTAAGTTAAACTAAGCAAGAATTTACTTGTCAGACTATACCTGATTAATTTGTTGTTTGGGTGGTCACAATGGACACTTTGTTGAAGCAATAGTCTATCCTACAAAAACTCTCACTAGTGCGGCCAACAAATCAAGATTTTCTAAGATATTTCGTCACCTAATAGGAATTACAGCACAGAACAGTCCAAACTTATTGCTCAGAAGCAATGCTTACGCAATTTTGGCTGGCATTTTTCGTTACAGATTGAAACTTCGGTAAACTGTCTTTGGAAGTGTCCTCAACAGACCAAAGCCAGAGCCTTTTTGCTTCTGCACTTGGATGGCGGCATAAACCGTTCCATCAGTGACTTCTGCTCGCGAGTCTGAATCTGAATGAAAAGCTCAAGCAATGTTCTCTTTTTTGCACTGGGTTTAGTCAAGGAATGTATGGGCAGAAGGCGTTTTATACGCTATAGGCCATCATTAGACTGTCTGACATTTTGCACCCTACTATTAGATGTTAGGGTAACAATTGAGGGTCTGTTACTCGCAATAGAGATTTTATGATTGATTTTCTCATTTTAATTAGAAGTTAATGCCGATTTTCGGGCGATTTGCTGGAAAACTGAAAATAATAAATATATTTATCAGCATAAAGCTTCTTAATTTACTAGGAACTATCAAAATAATAAACACGCTAGATGTTTTTAGGAATTTTGGCAGTTAATTTTTGATCTTTTTGGTTCATTTGTACTAATGGAAGTTCAGGATTTTTCAGATCGATATACTCTATTTGACCAGAATTAAATTTTGTTGCTAAATGACGCATTTGGGCGAGTACCTTAAATTGTTCAGACAATTGGGGGCCTAGAACACCGAGATGCACGTTTCCTAATTCTGTTTTCAAAATTAAATTTGTTGGATTTTGGCAATCAATTTCTATAACTTTCACGGGACTTTGGCTCACAGCTTCATGGAGTTGAGTCCAGTAAAGGCAGTATTGATTTGGCGAACCAATTACTCTGAGATTTGGTAATTTTTTAGTAGGATCCAGTGATGTATATTTTTCTAAAGGCATCCAGGCCCCACTTGCATCTAGTAAGCCGATTGTTACTTTTTTGTTGCCACGTGTTTGAGTTACCGCTACAGGTACTCGTTCTTGGATTTCAATGATTAATCCAGGAGGAAATAGGCGGCGTCTGACGATCGCTTGGGCAATAGTTGGCTGTTTTTTCAAAGAGTTAGCGATCGCTGACGGTTCAATCCGCCACAAAGACTGAGGGTAAGATAGCACCAACAATGACTGAGTTGTTTGATCCGACAGCAATTTATTACCTGATTTCATCACTATTTGTTTGGGAGCCTTTAGCATCCACATCGGTTGGACTGCTACCCAGAACAATCCACCCGCCAAACCAGTAATGGCAAAGGTTCGCCAAATAGCTTGAATAATTCTCATCTGCCGCTGCCGACGCAATTTCTGACGACGCTGGGCGAGATGTGTGCGGGAAACTGATATTATGCCAGCCATTCACACCCCTTTTTGATTGCAATCTAAATTCCTTGACAAGCTCGTATCATTATTAATTTCAGTAAACACTGTTGGCATCTTTTAGCCGCTCTCCTCAAGACTTTTTTTATTTTTAGTAACACTTTACAGTAACTACACAATAATTATGGCGCTAGTAATTAGTCCTATTAAAGTTTCCGGTGTCCATTTTTAACTGACTGTAGTCTTTTTGACAAGTTATTTTTGAAGATTTTTCCTTAAAGATTACAAAATATTAATTGACATGTGTGGAATTTTGCTTTCTTGACAAATAGAATGTGAAATGATAGATAAGTATTCCTGAATCTCTGTATACCTTGCTATAATTCATACCAGTCACACTCATCAGCTATCCAAACTGAGAACCATGAAAATTTGTAGCTTTTTTTACTTAATTCATCAGCCATATAATTTTGTGGCAGGTCAAACAGAAGGGATAAATTGTCAAAACCTCAATAGTAGGTGTAAAAAGGACAGATATGCTTAAGACCTGACAGGTTGAGCAGCACCAGTAAAAGATGAAATCCTTGCCAGGTAAAGGTATAGGGGGTAAGTTCGGAAAAAATCAAGAAAAGTAAAAATAAGTGCGAACATAAACAAATTTCTTTGCTACGCAATACAGGCGCGAACGTCACTATACCCCACACCCTACACCCCACACCCCAAAGCTTTGTAGATAATGGGTTTGCATTATCTTAGTGCCATTCGTTATTAGGGTCAATTAAATCTCTACCATACTACTGACAGTAATCTGGCAACAACTGCTGTCTTTTGCAAGACACTACCACTTCCTTGCGAGTCAATCCTCTATCTACATCCTAGATAGGGATTTATTGTATAAAAAATCCAAACTAAGCTGCATCTACATAAACCTCTACATACATGAAAACGACATTAAATTTGTCACGTTTTTATAAAGCATGTAACCCTAGCTACACGCTAAATATAAGTAACGTACTAGATCGGCAATATTACATAGATTTTGCTGATGTACGTGGTTGCAAGATTGTCGAAGAATTGCAACGAACTATCATTCGTATTTCTCCTGACGAGCCAACCTGTCAGTTATTTACGGGTCATATCGGCTGCGGTAAGTCAACGGAATTGCAGCGCCTTAAGACAGAACTAGAATTGGCAGGATTTCATGTGGTTTATTTTGAGTCCAGTCAAGACTTAGACATGGCAGATATTGATATCAGCGATATTTTGCTGAGTGTAGCCCGTCAAGTCAGTGCCAGTTTAGAAGGGATTAGCATCAAACTCAAACCTGGTTACTTTACCAATTTGTTTAAAGAAGTAGGCGATTTTTTGCAAAGCCCCATAGAACTTTCTGGACAAGCAGAGTTGTCCTTGGGTATTGCCAAAATTACTGCGAAAACCAAAGATAGCACCCAGATGCGGAATCAATTGAGGCAATATCTGGAACCACGTACCAATAGTATTTTGCAGGCGATTAACGAAGAGATTTTAGAAAAGGCTGTTGAACAGCTAAAGCTAAGGGGTCAAAAAGGACTGGTAGTGATTGTAGATAATTTGGATCGAGTAGATATGCGTCCCTTAGCATCCGGGCGATCGCAACCAGAATATCTCTTCATTGACCGAGGCGAACAGTTACGCCGACTTAAATGCCACCTAGTTTACACAATTCCCCTAACGTTAATTTTTTCCAATGAGTATGAGACACTGAAAAATCGTCTGGGGGGAGGGATTGCACCAAAAGTACTACCGATGGTATTGGTGCGGCAAAGAGATGGCAGTGACTACGAACCAGGAATGTCACTAGTGCGCCAGTTAGTTCTAGCTAGAGCTTTTCCAGAAGTTCCTTTGAATAGCAGACTTTCATTAATTACAGAATTATTCGATCGCTCCGAAACCTTGGATCGTCTATGTCGCGTTAGTGGTGGTCACATTCGTAACTTATTAGGTTTACTTTATAGCTGCTTGCAACGACAAGATCCGCCTTTTTCTAGGGACTGCTTAGAAGCCGTGATTAAGGATTACCGCGACGATCTGCTATTAGCTATTGATGAGTCCCAGTGGGAATTATTGTTTGAAGTAGTACAGCAGCAGAGAGTTAAAGGTGAGTCTGACTATCAAAGCTTACTAAGAAGCATGTATCTGTTTGAATATCGCGATCCTGTGGGGCGGTGGTTTGGCATCAGTCCAGCCTTGGCAGAAACAGAAAAAGTTTTAGCTTGGCAACAAAACAAGTAACAGTCAATTGTCATTAGTCATTGGTCATTTGTTAGTGAACTAATGACTAATGCCCCATATTCAATGCCCAATGCCCCATATCCAATGCCCAATGCCCCATATCCAATGACTAATGACAAACAGCTACGTGTCTACACCAAAGAAAATCAGCATACTTTACAAAGATTGATTAGAGCGATCGCACTTTCCGAAGGTCAATTTGCTCTGATTTTAGTTCGATGCAACTATGGGCGATTACGCGAGCAAATGTTAGAGAATATTCGCTCGAACACCAAAGAAATTAATATCAGAGAAATCGTTCTCAATCCATCAACTACTTCTTTACACAGCACAATAATCTCAGAACTATCTTTAGATAATCCTGCCGTCCTTACAGACTCTTTACCGTCTGCTGTCATGATTTTCGGTATTGAGTCAACTACCGATCTTGAAAACTTACTTACAGGTATCAACCAAGCACGAGATATTTATGCTGCTACTTTTCCATTTCCAGTCGTGTTGTGGCTACAGGATGAAGTAGCATCATTGCTTTCAAGATTAGCGCCTGATTTCAAAAGCTGGGCTGCAACCACTATTAAATTTGAAATGGCCAAAGCAGATTTAATTGCTTTGATCTCTCAAGAGGAAGAATCTTTATTTGAGAAAGTTTTAGAAGCAGGTGCTGAAACGTTTTTATCTAATGCCTTCCTAGATTTAGATCCAAAATCCCAACACCGCCACGAAATAGAATCAGCGCGTAATGATTTACTACGCCTGTATGGCGTTAAATTAACACCAGGATTAGAAGCTAGTTTAGAATTTGTGTTGGGGCGAGATAAATACGCTAACGATCAAATTAATGGTGCTTTAGCCAATTATCAAAGAAGCCTAGCATTATGGCAGCAGGAAGCGAGGAGAATAGCAGAGTGGGAGAGTAATTCTTCTTTACCTCTCTCATGTACTCAACCTATGTCCCCCTCATCTTTACTCAAGCAAGCAATAGTACTATTCCACTTGGGGCTTTGTTATCACCGAATGGCAGACTTATACCAGAATAGTAGTAGCTATTGCGAACATGCCCTGTCGTGGTTTAAACAATGCTTGGAGCTATTGGAGGAGGTACAAAGAAAAGACTTAGTTGCTAAATTCATTTTGCCTGCTTGTGAAATGCTGCAACGTTTACAAGCCTGGGATGACTTAAAAGAATTAGCTCAAAAGTCATTACACCTACATAAAACTTATGGAACTCCCGCACAAGTTGCTCAAAATTATGGTTTTTTGGCAAATGTGGCGGCTTCAGAATCGAATTGGGTACTGGCTCATGAATTAGCAAATACAGCGCTTTCTATCTCCGAAGAAGTAACACAAGTTTCTTTGCGAGACGCTTTGCAAAGACGACGACAGGAAAGTTGGTATCTTCTGTTGCTAGCACGCACACAACGGCATTTGGGTGAGTGCGAGGAAGCTATCAATAATTTGGAATGGGCGAGGGTAGTTTGTGAGCTACAACATCAGCCATTACTGTACTTAGAGATTTTAGAGGAACTGCGATCGCTTTACTTTTTTGAGTGTCATAACTATACAGAAGCCTTTAAGTTGAAGCAAGAAAAAATTAAAATAGAACATCAGTATGGCTTTCGTGCCTTTATCGGAGCAAGTCAATTACAGCCACAACGCCCTAGAATTAACCCAGTACTAGAACCTCACAAAATACCGTTTATTCCTGAAGAAATTGCTCAAGAAATATCTGCTTCTGGACGGCAACAAGATGTCAATCGCTTCATTGAAAGAATTGCCCGCGCTGACTACAAACTTACAGTTATTTATGGGCCATCTGGTGTAGGAAAAAGTTCAATTCTCAAAGCTGGTTTAGTCCCAGCACTCAAGGGAAAAGTTATCGGTGAACGCATTCCTATACCGATTGTTTTGTCTGTTTATACTGATTGGATAACAATCTTGAGTAGCAGTATCAACCAAGCATTAGCATACACAGGAATATCGGTTAATATTGACTCTACACCCACTATAATACTAGAAAGAATTCGACTAGCATCTGAGCGCAATTATACAATAGTTATCATATTAGACCAGTTTGAAGAATTTTTCTTTGTTAGTAATCCTCCTACACAAAGAATAGAATTCTATAAATTTTTTAGTGAATGTTTAAATATTTCTTATGTAAAAATTATTCTTTCATTACGAGAAGATTACTTACATCATTTGTTAGAGTTTGAACGTTTGAGTCAGAAAAATAGTACTGGTCTATATGATTTAGGAGTAATTAATAAAAATATTCTTGATAAGGATATTCGTTACTATTTAGGAAAATTCTCTAGCCGAGATGCCAAAGTTATAATTCACAGTCTTACTCAACGTTCACATTATGAACTAAGTGAGGAATTGATTAACCGATTAGTCCAGGATTTGACAGGAGAACTAGACGAAGTACATCCAATTGAATTACAAATAGTCGGCGCTCAACTACAAATAGAAAACATTACGACACTTGCAGAATATAAGCTTTGTGGTGGCTCGGCAAAATTAGTGGAACGCTGGTTAGGGGAAGTTATCAAAGACTGCGGTCAAGAGAACGAAGATTTAAGTTGGAAATTATTATTTGAATTAACAGATGAAAAGGGGACGCGACCTTTAAAAACTAAAGCTGATTTAGCAGTTGCATTAGTTAATAATTATAATATATATACGATATCAAGCTTTGACAAAGTTGGAGAACTGATTTTAGAAATATTGGTAGGTTCAGGCTTGGTATTGCGAGTCAGAGAAGAGTTAGGCGATCGCTACCAGTTGGTTCACGATTATTTAGTTGAACCAATTCGCCAAAAGAACAACTATGGTATGCTTGCCGAATTAGAAAAAATCAAACTTGAAAAAACTAGAGCCGAAGCAGCCCAACAACTTAGTCAAAAGCAACTAAATTTGGTATTGCAACGACGACTGCGGGAAGCACGGATAGCAGGTGCAATCCTAGCAATTATGGGGGGAACAATCGCAGCGTTATGGTGGCAAGCCGACTTACAAAAAAGAGCAGCAGTCCGCCAAACTCTACGAGCCGAACGTAGTGAAACCAACTTAAAAATTAGTGGAATCGCTGCTGCTAGCGAAGCTTTGTTTGCCTCTAATAAAGAATTTGATGCCCTATTAGAAGGTTTGCGGGCTTGGAGAGGACTTAAACAAGCAGAGATGGCGCAGCCAGATACCCGAATGCGGGTAGTGACAGCCTTGCAACAAGCAGTTTATGGGGTAACGGAGGTTAACCGCTTGGAAGGGCACACTGATGTTGTCTGGGGAGTAACTTTTAGCCCAAATGGTCAGTTGCTAGCATCAGGTAGCCTAGATCAAACGGTGAAACTTTGGCGTCCTGATGGAACCTTACTCCAAACCCTCAAAGGTCACACTGATGCTGTTAATTGTGTAAGTTTCAGCCCTGATGGTCAAACCCTAGCGTCGGCTAGCCTTGATAAAACAGTGCAAATCTGGCACAAAAACCCGATTACAGGTGAATTTGACCCCAAGCCATATCAAACCCTGAAAGGTTACGGTGATTGGGTTTATAGCGTTAATTTCAGTCCTGATGGCGAATTGTTAGCTACTGGCAGTAAGGATAAAACCGTAAAAATCTGGCGCAAAGACGGTAGCTTAGTAAAAATACTGAGAGGACATCGAGGGTCTGTTAACTGGATAAACTTTAGTCCTGATGGTCAATTCATCGCTTCAGCTAGCGACGACAAGACAGTAAAAATTTGGCGACGCGACGGTAGCCTTGTTACAACTTTGCAGGGACATCAGAAAGCTGTGACTGTAGCTGTTTTCAGCCCAGACGGTAAATTGTTGGCGTCAACTGGTCTAGATAAGACAGTGAAACTTTGGCAAAGGGAAAGTAACAGCACTAAAGACGGTTTTGACTTTCGTCTTTACAAAACTTTACGACAGCATAACAGGCCAGTGTGGAGTTTGAGCTTTAGTTCCGATAGTAAAAAGTTAGCTTCCGCAGGTGAAGATAAAACCATAAACCTCTGGAGTATTACTGGTACTTTACTCAAAACCTTCAAAGGACACAGCGATTATGTTGTCAGTTTAGCTTTCAGTCCAAATAACAAATTACTAGCCTCAGGAAGTTACGACAAAAACGTGAAACTATGGAGTTTAGATGCGCCAACACCGTCTATTCTTCAAGGGCATCGAAAGCGAGTTTTGAGCGTTGCTTGGAGTCCCGATGGCCGAATGCTAGCTTCTGGTAGTCGCGATCGCACTGTAAAACTTTGGCAACGATACACCAGTAATGGCGAGGTTAAAACTCGACTTTACAAAACTTTAATGGGGCATACAAATGAAGTTACTAGTGTCAGTTTTGACCCCAAAGGTGAAATGCTGGCTTCAGGAAGTTTTGACAAAACAGTGAAACTTTGGCGGTTGGACGGTACTTTAATCATGACTCTCCACGGGCATAGCAATAGTGTGATGAGCGTGAATTTCAGTCCTGATGGTCAGTTTTTGGCATCAGCTAGCAAAGATAAAACAGTGAAACTTTGGAACCGTCAGGGCAAGTTGCTCAAAACTTTAGTGGGGCATCAGGATTCGGTAAATAGCGTAAACTTCAGCCATAATAGTCAAGTTTTAGCCTCTGCTAGTGATGACCAAACTGTTAAACTTTGGCAACAGGATGGTACATTGTTAAAAACTTTCTCACCCCATGACAGCAGGGTGACAGGTATCAGCTTTAGTCCAACTGATGATGAGTTACTGGCTTCTGCCAGCTGGGATAATACCGTAAAACTGTGGCGACGAGATGGGACGTTATTAAAAACCTTATTAAAAGGGTACAGCGATAGCGTCAATGCCGTGACTTTCAGCCCCAATGGTGAATTACTCGCTGCCGCTAGTTGGGACAGTACAGTGAAACTCTGGAGTCCTGAAGGCAAGTTAATTAAAAGTCTTAATGGACATCGCGCTGGGGTATTAAGTGTCAGTTTTAGCCCAGATGGTCAAACACTAGCATCAGCAAGTACTGACAACACGATAATTCTGTGGAATTTAAATCTTGACGATCTGCTTGTTCGTGGTTGCGATTGGGTGGGTGATTACCTTAAGCACAACCGCAATCTTGAAGAGCGCGATCGCCTTCTTTGTGATGGGATAATCCGTACAAACCCTTTTTAATTACAAATTACGAATTAGGTTGAAGCCTCAATGAGCAACCGCTCTTAGTTTAGCGGTTGGTGAGGCGATCGAAGTTATTAATTCAGAACTAGAAATAAATTTCGAGCTAATCAGCTAATAGAGCGTTCGCTCTCCAAAACTTCATGGCTATTTTCTTCAGGAGCCTCTTGTGGCAAATTTATTAAAAAGGCTTGTAGCTTCATGCGCTCAATGTAGGGCCAGCCTCCCTCAGACTCAATATCTTTCAGCAATGAGTAAAGTTGGCGGCGGTTAACAGGCAAACTCTCTTGAAAAATCCCATCCCGGATCTCTCGGTGTAACTGCTCTAATTGCCGCAGCAAAGCCAAAAGAGCTACAGTATCGCCTTCACAAGCTGTAGCGGCATCATACACCACACTTGCGAGCGCTTGCAGTTTACCAGACAACTTCTCTGATTCAATGTTTGTGCGATCGTTCATGCCACCTTTTCCGAATAAATGAGGTCAACTCAAATTTACCGAAGATTTTTAATTTTCCCTAGTTTGTCAGTTGTCTCCCTGTTACTGCATCTCCTCATTTGCCCTAGTTAGGGGTGAATGTAACTAGATTTGTATCTTTATCAAAAGCAATTGCGATCGCTCCAAAAAGAGCGTAGTAACCTTTAGCATAGGCTTTACAGAAGCTAGATGCGATCGAGACGAGACTTTCTTGGATTTTGAGAACTTTGATTTTGAGTTAAAAAAAATCGTATGATCTGGCTGATTTACCCATCCAACAATGGGCTGTATGTAGTGGCGTCACATACATGATACAAAAAGACTTGGGCGACGCCGCTTTTGCGATAAGTAAGAGCAAAGTGCGAAGCAGACACCCCTGTTTGCACTTTTGAAGGCACAAGCATTTATGCTTCTCTGTCTGAGGCTTACTCATACACTCGCCCAACTCCAAACAAATGCCACCAACAGTAAAACTGCTGGTTTTTTGCTCCCCTAGTAACACACATCCAAAATGGATGCAGTGTTCTACTTAGTCTGGGGTTTACACTCCAAGCTCAAGAGAGCGACACGTTTAACTACGTTTAGCAGAGAAAAGTTTGAGCAGCGTCTGACAACTAGACACCCGAACACTTGCTTCAACTCTCTTAATCAGAGCAAAGCCGTGTCCGAACAAAGGTAGTTTTTCGCAGAGTAGCGGCTTCTCATCAGAGATCAAAGCTTCGATGCAGTTTTACAACTTAGATATTAATTTTTGAGATTGAGGTTGACCATGAGGTATCGCGCTTTAATTGTTGCATTCTTGGCTTTGTGCCTGGGGCTAATAACCGCTTGTAGTGATGCTCCTACTACCAGTAGTGGTAGAGATGTACTCACTTACGATCAAATTCGCGGCACTGGCTTGGCTAACAAATGCCCCCAACTAGGAGAAACACGCCGTGGCTCCATTCCCATTGATTCTAGCCAGACTTATACCATCAAAGAACTTTGCTTGGAACCAACTAGCTTCTTCATCAAAGAAGAACCTGCTAATAAACGCCAAGAAGCAGAATTTGTTGCCGGCAAATTGTTGACCAGATACACTTCCACCATTGACCAGGTGCAAGGTAATCTAAAAGTTAACGCAGATAATAGCCTGACCTTTACGGAAACTGATGGTCTTGACTTCCAAGCCATCACTGTGCAACTTCCTGGTGGTGAACGAGTACCTTTCCTCTTCACTATCAAAAATTTGGTTGCTCAAAGCCAACCCAGTTTGACCAGTATTAACACCTCTACGGACTTTGAAGGCAGCTTTAAAGTTCCTTCCTATCGTGGTGCTGCCTTCCTAGATCCTAAAGGTCGTGGTGTCGTCAGTGGCTACGATAATGCTGTAGCTCTCCCCGCCCAAGCAGATGATGAACAACTTACCCGCACTAACGTCAAGCGTGCTGAAAATCTCAATGGCAAGATTTCTCTGCAAATTGCTAAAATAGACGGTTCTAGCGGTGAAATTGCTGGCACTTTCGAGAGCGAACAGCCATCTGATACAGATTTAGGCGCTGGTGAACCTAAAGAAGTCAAGATTCGCGGTCTATTTTATGGACGGGTTGAATCGACTCGTGGCTAAATCTTCAAAAGTTAAGGCAACTGACTGGCACTCAAAACGACAATTCTGTAAGTACCAGACTTGATCGCAAAAGTTAAACTATCCACCTTCTTTAAAAAAGAAGGTAGATAGATTTTTAAAAAATGGGGAAAAGTTAAATCTGAGTAGAATTGGGGGCAAAATAGCCTTGGCGATTGGGAAAATTCTTATCCCTCAGTCTTATGGGTGACTTGATTCATCCCTTTAACCTTTTCCCTTTCATTAAAACACTATAGACTTAAGTACAAAAAAGGGTGAGACGCCCTTTTTTTATTGGCTTGCGTAAATATACATAAGATTTTTTTAAATTATTAGTAATTTTTAACTATTGGATAAATTTTAGTGGAATGAGCACGTAATTTTACTGTAAATCGAACTTTTGCTTGTGAAACAAAGCTCGACTACTGTTGTTTAGTTTCTCTAAATTAATTTCATCATTAATTAACTCAAGTTAAGTACAATCTCGGTTTGATATTTAGTGATTAATTTTATATTTTATTTCTATGTGGTTCTAAAAAAGCTACAAGTCATACCAAAGATAAATAACCAACTAAATAATAATTTCGCCCATCTAAATTTTGCTCGATTGTCAAGTAACCTATGGAATTTTAAGAGAAAGTCTTTATTATCTACCATAGTATTTGCTATGAAATATAGCGCAATATTTCATTTGATATCGTGCGATCGCAGCTGAATTTAAAAAGCGAATAATAATTGATTCTTTATTTGCTCAATAAACCCGGTGCTATGCCTACCACAGTCACCAATGAACTAAAGCACGAAATTTGGCAGTTGTTGCGAGAATATCAGCAATCTCCGTCAGAAAACATCCGCAATCAACTGGTAAAACTCAATTTTGGACTTGTGAGAAAAGAAGCTCACTATTGGACAAATCAATGTCATGAAACCTACGATGATTTGCTCCAGGTTGGATGTTTGGGTTTAATCAGAGCTATTGAAAGATTTGAAATTTCCAAGGGACATGCCTTCAGTTCCTACGCTCTTCCCTATATTCGGGGTGAAATTCAACACTATCTCCGAGATAAAGGTGTCACCGTGCGAATTCCTCGGAAATGGTTAGCGCTTCAACAGCAAGCAATAGGAGTATCACGTTCTTGGCGTGAAAAACACAATCGTCAACCAACCGACTCGGAATTAGCAGCAGCACTGGAAATTTCTCCAAACGAATGGCAAGAAATTAAATTAGCATGGGTCAATCGCGCTCCCTTAAGTCTTGATGTGCCAATCCAAGATGGAGAAGAAGGTTCTACCTGCTTGGGAGAATTGGTTCCAGATCCTCACTATCGCAGCTTTCAACTGGCACAAGAAGACCAACTTCGCTTACAACAAGCTTTGGTTCAGCTAGAAAAACGCACCCGCGATGTGTTGGAATGTGTGTTTTTGCAAGATTTGACTCAAAAACAAGTTGCAGAACATCTGGGCATCAGTGTAGTAACGGTTTCCCGTCGAGTCAAGAAAGGACTGGATTTGATGAAAGAGCTTATGGGTGTGGCAGAAGATTGACTGCAAAAAACAAACCGCAGTTATACTGGGTATGCAGTGCTAAAAATAACCCTTGAAATGTAAAAAATTAGGTTATAAAGGGAACATACTTTGCCTTTGATCCAAATTTTAGGCATGTTGATTTCCACTTTTCAATTTTCCAATGGCTTTTGAGAAAGGCTCATGGGCATAACTTCAAAAATTACAATTGCAGCTATTCTAACTTTGGCGCTCGCCGGATGTGCTTCTGAAGATACACCACAAGCCATCAATCCTGTGCCAGTTCCCAAAATAGCAAAAAAGTCGCCACCAGCGGCTCAATCCTTTAAGAATCCAGTGATACCAGCCAAACAGGTCTCACAAGTTAATCTTGCATCTGTTAGCTTGATTCAATCCACGAATGCCACAGAGCGGACGCGAGAACTTGTGGTATCAAAAGCTCGAAGCGATCCTTTTGCACAACTTTTCGGGCAGACTATTCCCGGAATGGTTAAAACATCTGGAAGACCAGTTCCCGTGGTGCCTAAGCTGCCTACTGCATCACTATCAGTACGAAAACTTCCAACACGCAGAATCGCTTTAAATCCAAAGAAAAACAACGTTTCTTCTGTACCAAAAAAAGTCAATCCTACTTTGACTTCAGTGTTGCCTAAAGTGTTGCCTAAAGTTTTGCCTCAAGTTGTTCCCAACCCCACTTTAGTCTCTGTATTACCACCACCAGCACAGCCTGAGTTAGCAAGGGCAGTAGTTGTGACTGGTGTAGTTCTAATTAGTAAAGAACCACAAGCAATTATCAAAGTACCGGATGAGCCGACAAGTCGGTATGTACAAGCGGGACAGCGATTAGCAAATGGCGTACTGATTAAACGTATTGAAATGAATCAGGGCTACAACCCCATCGTGATTTTGGAACAATATGGTATTGAAGTTGCCAAAATGGTAGGGGAAGGGACTGTGAAATCAACGTCGTCAGCTGCATCTGCTAGCGGCAATGCTATTTCAGTGACAACGCCCCCCCAAAATACGTTTAATGTGGGAGCTTCATAAAGATGGAAACTAAGGAAAAAGTTGAATTCGCTGGTTTGCCTTTAGCTGTTTATAGAGAAATAGCAGCTCATTTACGTCAAGTCGAAGGGTTGGAAGTGGATTTAATTCCCCAGTCATCCCAACAGTTTGATTACAATCAAAGTCAAATTGCTGGCTTGAGCCTCTCGTGGACAGCAAACTCTAGCTTAGAAAATCGGCAACGAGTTAACCAGATTTTGGCTTACTATCAAAATCGCTATATGAATCCTATTTGATTTTTTGATTTGTGAGAATTGCAACCCGCAGAACCCCGACTTCTTTAATAAGTCGGGGTTCTTGTTGTTCATGAATCATTCTACAAAGCAGCGATGTCTCCGACGGGCTACGCCTACGCAGTAAACATTATTTAACATAGGTTCATAAAGAATACTGTCTAACGACCTCACAACACGCAGCAAGGTGAGGATTTCAAAAAGCAACGTTATGATAATTAATGCATTAATTGAGCTTGGGTCTAATAATAAATAAGTTGGCACAAATAAACCTCCAGAGTCCGGAGACGAGTAATTGCCTCTGTACAGCAGTCAAGAACAATGGTTTTTGACTGTATATTTAGGTGCTGCGTCCAAGCAAAATCAGCCGTTGTACAAATTTCCATAAGGATAATTCAAGTGACTAGGACTAATTCAGACTTTCTTTCTTCCAGCGATCCGGCGATCGCCGGGTTAATCAACGACGAACTACAGCGTCAGCAAGATCACTTGGAATTGATTGCTAGTGAAAACTTTACCTCTGCTGCTGTACTGGCGGCTCAAGGTTCGGTACTGACAAATAAATATGCTGAGGGATTACCTGGTAAACGCTACTATGGCGGTTGTGAGTTTATCGACAAAATCGAGCAACTAGCGATCGACCGTGCTAAACAGATATTTGGAGCTGCTCATGCGAATGTGCAACCCCATTCTGGCGCACAAGCCAATTTTGCAGTGTTCCTGTCACTCCTAGAACCAGGGGACAAAATTATGGGGATGGATTTGTCTCATGGGGGACATCTTACCCACGGTTCTCCTGTAAATTTTTCAGGTAAGTGGTTCCAAGTTAGCCACTACGGTGTCAGTCAACAAACAGAACAACTTGACTACGATCAAATTCGCGAGCTGGCGCTGAGGGAGCGTCCTAAGCTCTTGATTTGTGGTTATTCAGCTTATCCACGTGTAATTGACTTTGAAAAATTCCGCAGCATTGCTGATGAAATCGGCGCTTACTTACTTGCCGATATTGCTCACATTGCTGGTTTAGTTGCCACTGGTCTTCATCCCGACCCGATTCCTCACTGTCACGTAGTCACAACAACTACCCATAAGACACTACGCGGCCCTAGAGGTGGTTTGATCTTGACTGGCGACGCAGAACTAGGTAAAAAGCTAGATAAGTCTGTTTTTCCTGGCAGCCAAGGCGGGCCATTGGAACACGTTATTGCTGCCAAAGCAGTAGCTTTTGGAGAAGCCCTCAAGCCTGAGTTTAAAACCTATTCTGCCCAAGTGATTGAAAATGCTCGTGCTTTGGCCGAACAACTGCAAAACCGTGGTTTAAAGTTAGTATCTAACGGCACTGACAATCATTTAATCTTGGTAGATTTACGCTCTGTAAGTCTAACTGGTAAGCAGGCAGATCAGCTAGTCAGTAAGGTGAATATTACTGCTAACAAGAATACTATTCCCTTCGATCCGCAGTCGCCATTTGTTACCAGCGGTCTGAGGTTAGGTTCGCCAGCAATGACCACGCGGGGCTTAGGAGTAGCAGAATTTACTGAGATTGCCAATATTATTAGCGATCGCTTACTTTCTCCAGATTCCCACGTAGTAACCCAAGATTGTCGTCAACGGGTAGCGGCATTGTGCGATCGCTTCCCCTTATATCCTCACCTGGAAATTCCTGTACCAGCATTAGCCTGAAATGATAGTTAAGAGTTAGGAGTGATGAGTTTTAAGTTTTAAACTCCTAACTCATACCAGGCTTAGGCTGAGATGATAGTTAAGAGGGATAAGTTTTGAACTCTTAGCTTCTAACTCTTAACTTCTAACTTCTAACTCCTAACTCCTAACTATTGCTTCCAATGAGTGCAGAAATTATTTGTGTTGGTACTGAACTATTGCTAGGAGATATCCTCAACGGCAATGCTCAATTTTTGGCGCAACAATTAGCGCAACTAGGAATTCCCCACTACTATCAAACAGTGGTTGGGGATAATCCAGAACGGTTGAAGCAAGTTATAGAAATTGCTATTTCCAGAGCGCAAATTCTCATTTTCACTGGTGGACTCGGCCCCACACCAGACGATCTCACCTGCGAAACCATTGCCGATTTTTTTAAAGTCCCTTTGGTAGAACGTTCTGACATCATCGAAGACATAACGCAGAAATTTGCCCAACGTGGTCGAGTTATGTCACCAAGTAACCGCAAGCAGGCTTTGATTCCCCAAGGTGCAGAAATTCTCCCCAACCCCACTGGAACAGCACCCGGCATCATTTGGCAACCTCGTCCTGAAATCACGATTTTTACCTTTCCCGGTGTTCCCAGTGAAATGCATGTGATGTGGGAAGAAACAGCTGTGCCATTTCTCAAAAGTCAAGGTTGGGGTAAAGAAATTATTTACAGTCGGAGTTTAAAGTTTTGGGGTATTGGTGAATCTGCTTTAGCGGAAAAGGTTGCTTCGTATTTAAAGTTGCCAAATCCCACAGTCGCCCCTTATGCAGGTAAAGGGGAAGTTAGATTGCGAGTTTCTGCAAAAGCAAATTCAGAAGCAGCCTCAGAAGCCCTAATTGCGCCCATTGAAAAACAACTTAAAGAAATTGCCGGATTGGATTTTTATGGCGTTAATAATGATACTCTCGCTTCCGTAGTTGGTCAGTTGTTACGGGCATCAAAAGAAACGCTTTCAGTGGCAGAATCTTGTACTAGTGGCGGTTTAGGGCAAATGTTGACTGAGATTTCTGGGAGTTCTGATTATTTTTGGGGTGGAGTAATTTCTTATGACAATTCGGTGAAGGTTAGGCTATTGGGGGTTAACCAGGAAGATTTAAATAAATTTGGGGCGGTAAGTGCTACTGTTGCAGAGCAAATGGCTGTTGGAGTCAAAACCCGCCTTGCAACAACTTGGGGACTGAGTATTACTGGAATTGCTGGCCCTACCGGAGGAACAGATACAAAGCCAGTGGGTTTAGTTTACATTGGTTTAGCCGGGCCAAAAGATGAAGTGACAAGTTTTGAGTATCAGTTTGGTACTGTGCGAGGTCGAGCTTTAATTCGTCATGTGAGTGCAAATGCAGCGTTGGATAATCTGCGCCGGAAGTTATTGACGAGGTAACAGATATATTATGTTTGTCATACAGATTGTATGACAAACGAAGCTGACGATACGAATTAATGCACGATTAGATGACGAATATGCTGATAAACTAGCCTTTATTTAGCAGCAGACTAATCAAGCTGTAACGGAGTGATTAAGTCTGTTATTGAGTTGTATTACCAGCAGCTTCTCGGATGTTGGATTGGAATAAAGAAAAAATCAGAACGCAAACGCCCCAATCGTAAAAATTCAGTTGCGATCGCGTAACCGTCCGCTGGAAGCGATCGCAAGTTAATTAACTCAAGGGCGATCGCGGATGTTCAAAAACTGTAAACTGTTTAATTTTACGTTTAATTCCCAAGAAATAATCTTTAGTCAAAATTCAATCTATCAAAATAGTGAATTCATTTCATAACTATTGATGCCAGAATTTCTATCTAGGGATCGATATCGCTAACAAGCTAAATGAAGTAGAAATAGTATACTAAATCACATGAGATTGTATTGTATGAAATCCAATAATGTTGCAAAACAGTTTTCCACCGTAAAACGCTGGATGGCTACAGCGCTGTTTTGTATGTTAGCGATCGCTTTCGTTTGGCAAGGTGCATTTTTCTCGAACACCTCAGCAATGGCCGATCCTGCTGGAACCTTGATTGCATATGATGATGCAGATCGCGCTCAAGATAAAGCTAGTAGAGATGCTGGACGAACCAAAAATTTCATTGATGATACAGCAGATAAAGTTAAGGACGCTGCCAAGAGCAATGCCAGTAAGGTTGACCAAGCAACAGACAATGGTAGCTTTATTGAGCGCAAAGCAAAGAAAGATGCCGCTACAATTCAGAGAAGAGCAAATGAAGATGCATCTCGGACTAAAGAAGCAGTAGACAACACTAAGAATGTAGTTGAACGCACTGTTGAAAACATTAAAGATGCTTTTGGTAAATAGAGATATAGATATAGAAATCCTATTGGATTTGTAAAAATCGAAAGCTTCAAATTTCCGACTTTTTAAAAAGGTCGGAAATATTGTTGTTTGCGAGTAATTTCGGAAAATCTAAGGTTATAGCAAGGACTGGGGACTGGGGATTGGGTGAAAAGTCTTGTTGTGTCTAAGTTTTATCATCTGTTAATGTCCTAACCACCAAGGCTTGTGCTATACATCAATATGATTACAGCAATTTACAGGTAGTTAAACATTGTAGTAGGGTAACACAGATAGCTCTGCATCCCTATAAGGGATTGTAATTAATGCTTCGTTTCCAGTTGGAGACTTTTAACGAGATATATACTAATAATAAATGAAGTTAGATAAAGTAATTAAGTAGCTTTAGATACATATTTGTCACAGTTATAAGAATTAGCGATCGCTGATAAAATTAGCTGCTGTCACCGAAGAAGAGTAGAAACTCTAGTTAAATATTTACTAGCAATTATGCTAGATATATAGCTGTAAACAAAATATTTGATTTTCTTTTGTACTAACTTAAAATGGCAAAATTGAGTAATCTGCTTAATGAACTTCCGCAAATTGCTCTTCAAAAACTTGTTTTTATATACGCATCGCAGGCATTTTATAAGTAGCATTACCCACGGAAAAATGTGTTATAAATTTAACTTATTGCAATCTTATTTGACGAATTGTTAATGGTTAACAAATTTTTCACTATCATCAATTAAGAAGTTATACTTTCCACTACAACTTAGTAACAATGTAAGAGTTTGATTCTGTGGACAACCCGACCGTGGGAAAATCAAAATACCGAGACTCGAAGTTAGAGAGGAAAACCTTATAATATGCATCTGAGCGAAATCACCCATCCTAATCAGTTGCACGGTTTATCTGTTCGCCAACTGCAACAGATTGCCCGTCAGATTCGAGATAAGCATCTTCAAACAGTAGCAGTTAATGGTGGACACTTAGGGCCAGGGTTGGGTGTTGTCGAATTAACACTAGGACTTTACCAAACACTGGACTTAGATCGGGATAAAGTTATTTGGGATGTAGGACACCAGGCTTATCCCCACAAATTGCTTACAGGACGTTACGATCGCTTCCACACCCTTAGACAAAAAGACGGACTTGCGGGTTATCTCAAACGGGGCGAAAACAAGTTTGACCACTTTGGGGCTGGACACGCTTCTACAAGTATTTCAGCAGCATTGGGCATGGCTTTAGCGCGAGACTTGAAAGGAGAAAAATTTAAAGCCGTTGCTGTGATTGGCGATGGCGCACTAACTGGCGGCATGGCTTTAGAAGCCATCAACCATGCCGGACACATGCCGAAAACTAATCTGTTGGTTGTTCTCAATGACAACGACATGTCCATATCTCGCAACGTCGGCGCGATTCCTCGCTATCTCAACAAAATGCGCCTCAGCCAACCGGTGCAATTTATTAAAGATAATCTTGAGGAACAGTTTAAGCAAATTCCCTTCGTAGGCGAATCCCTCTCACCCGAACTCGGACGGATCAAAGAAGGTATGAAGCGCTTGGCTGTTCCGAAGGTAGGTGCAGTTTTTGAAGAACTCGGCTTTACCTACATTGGGCCAGTGGATGGGCATAATCTAGAAGAACTAATTGCCACCTTCCAACAAGCACATCAAATACCAGGCCCAGTTTTGGTGCATGTGGCAACAGTGAAAGGCAAAGGTTATGAAATTGCCGAACTAGATCAAGTTGGCTACCACGCCCAAAGCCCTTTCAACGTAGCAACTGGCAAAGCCATTCCTTCTAATAAACCCAAACCCCCGGCTTATGCCAAAGTCTTTTCTCACACTTTGGTAAAACTTGCTGAACAAAATCCCAAAATTATTGGGATTACTGCGGCGATGGCAACGGGGACAGGTTTAGATAAACTTCAAGCAAAACTGCCCAATCAATATGTTGATGTCGGCATTGCAGAACAACACGCAATTACCCTAGCAGCAGGACTTGCAAGCGAAGGGATGCGCCCGATTGCAGCTATTTATTCTACCTTCTTGCAACGCGCCTACGACCAGATAATTCATGATGTCTGCATCCAAAACCTGCCAGTATTCTTCTGCTTAGATCGGGCGGGAATCGTGGGATCTGATGGCCCCACCCACCAAGGTATGTATGACATTGCTTATCTGCGTTGCATTCCCAACATGGTAATCATGGCCCCCAAAGACGAGGCAGAACTGCAAAGCATGGTAGTAACTGGCGTTAATCATACCAGCGGCCCGATCGCAATGCGCTACCCTCGTGGCAATGGCTACGGCGTTCCCTTGATGGAGGAAGGCTGGGAACCTTTGGAAATCGGCAAAGGTGAGATTCTGCGTACAGGCGATGATGTGTTAATTGTTGCTTATGGCACAATGGTCTATCCAGGAATGCAAGCTGCGGAAATTCTCAGCGAACACGGCATTGAAGCAACTGTAATTAATGCCCGTTTCGTTAAGCCTTTGGATACCGAGTTGATTTTGCCTTTAGCGAAGAAAATCGGCCGCGTTGTCACCTTAGAAGAAGGCTGTGTAATGGGTGGCTTTGGTAGTGCGATCGCCGAGGCTTTACTAGATGCAGATATTCTCGTTCCTGTCAAGCGATTTGGTGTACCAGATGTATTGGTAGATCACGCTGAACCCAATGAATCTAAGACAGAACTAGGTTTAACTAGTCATCAAATAGCAGAGAGAGTATTGCAAGCTTTCTTTAAACGGCAACTATCTGCTGTGGTTTAGTTTACTTATCAACAGTATTATCTAAAAATAACCCCTATAACAGGGGTTATTTTTGTGAGAATATTAGCGATCGCTATTTCTACTCACTCTTCACCAATTGCAATAATTTGATAATTACATCGTTTTCTGTGTCTGGGGATTGAACATCAAATCTTTCCCCACCTTGTTTTATCCAGACGCAAACAATAGCTGATTTTACGGTAGGGCAATTCATGAATTGCCCCTGGCTGGAAAAAATTTTTACTTATATAACAGATGTACGAAATATTTATCGAGTTTTAAATAATGCCCCGGATTTTTGACAATATTGATTTATCATTGCTACCGATTTTACGAGAAACCCTCAAAATCTCCTATCGGGCAGACTTTTGCGTTGGCTATTTCAACCTCAGAGGTTGGCGAAGAATTGATGATTTGATTGAACAGTATGTTGGCAGTGAAAATGCTTGTTGTCGTTTGCTAATAGGGATGCAAAGCTTGCCTAGTGATGAAGTTCATGCGGCATTTTCTCTTAGTAATGGTGATGGACGAATTGATAACAGTAGCATTGTGCGGTTTAAAAAACGCATGGCGGCGGAATTTCGTCAGCAGTTGACTATCGGTACGCCGACTAATCAAGATGAAGCAGGGTTACGGCGGTTAAGTTATCAGCTAAAAACTCAGAAACTAGTTATTAAACTGTTTCTGCGTCATTCTCTCCACGCCAAATTATATCTTGTGCATCGCCATGACCCTAACACTCCCACAGTGGGATTCTTGGGTAGTAGTAATTTAACCCTTCCGGGACTGGCGAAACAAGGGGAGTTGAATGTTGATATCTTAGACCACGATGCTTGTAATAAACTGCAAAAGTGGTTTAGCGATCGCTGGCAAGATTACGGTTGTGTAGATATTTCCCAAGAATTGGCAGAAATTATCGATCGAAGCTGGGCTAGGCAAGATTTAGTCTCACCTTACTACATCTACCTGAAGATAGCTTACCACTTATCCCATGAAGCGATCGCTGGACTTTCAGAATTTCGTATCCCCCGCGAATTTAATAACTTATTTGATTTCCAAAAAGCCGCCGTACAGCTAGCAGCACGTCATGTAACAAGGCGTGGCGGCGTATTAGTGGGCGATGTGGTCGGTTTGGGCAAAACTTTCGTTGGAACCGCTTTGGCCAAGATATTACAAGAAGATTGCTTTTTAGAAACACTGATTATTTGCCCAAAAAACTTAGTACCAATGTGGCAAGAATATGTAAATAACTATCGGCTACTTGCGGAAGTTATGCCAATTAGTCAAGTACAAAATAAATTACCAAAACTCCGCCGTTACCGAGTTGTGTTAATTGATGAAAGTCACAATTTACGTAACCGCGAAGGTAAACGTTATCGAGCAATTACAGAATATATTGCTGCCAATGAAAGTAAATGTATTTTATTATCAGCTACTCCTTACAATAAAAGTTATCTTGACCTTTCTGCCCAATTGCGGCTATTTGTGCCAGAAGACGAAGATTTGGGCTTAAGACCAGAAGCTTTAATTAATGAACTTGGTGGCAGTTCTGTAGGAGAATTAGAGTTTATTAGAAAACATCAATGTTCTGTCCGTTCTTTAGCGGCTTTTGAGAAAAGCGAACACCCTGATGACTGGCGAGAATTGATGAAGCGTTATATGGTGCGACGCACTCGCTCTTTTATTAAAGATAATTATGCCCACACAGATGAAACCAAGCGAAAATATTTAGAATTTGCTGATGGAAGACGTTCTTATTTTCCTCAGCGTTTACCTCGTAGTCTCAAGTTTCCTTTAGAAGCTTCTAACACAGATTTTTATGCTCGTCTTTACTCTGAATCGGTAGTAGAAGTTATTAATCGCCTTAACTTACCTCGTTATGGGCTAGGAAATTACGTTATGACTAAACAAAAACAGCCGCCTACAGACACAGAGCAACGCTTTATTAATAGCTTATTTCGTGGTGGTAGGAGGTTAATGGGCTTTTCTCGTACTAATTTATTTAAACGTTTAGAAAGTAGTAGTGTTGCTTTTATTCAATCAATTGAGCGCCACATTTTACGTAACTTCATTTATTTATATGCTTTAGAGCAGGGGCTTAATATTCCGATTGGAACTCAAGAAGCTGAGTTATTAGATACAAGAAATAATGATGAAGATACCGATTCTGTTGCAGCAGCTTTGTTTGATACAGAAACAGAAGATGATTCTACTACTTTGCTGCAAGTGGAAAGAGAGGAAGAAGTAACTTATTTGGATAACGAGAATGAAAAGGTATCTAAAACAGAAAAATTTTTTCGTAAAAGAGCAGAATCGATTTACCAAGAATATACAACTCGATATCAACGAAGATTTAAATGGCTGCGGTCTACACTTTTTGATGTTAAAAAACTGAAACGAGATTTGTTAGAAGATGCCAAAGCACTGATTAATGTGCTGCAAGAGTGTGGCGAGTGGAATCCTCAAAAAGATGAAAAATTTGCTGCTTTAATCAAACTGCTCACAAAAACTCACCCTAATGATAAAGTGCTAATTTTCACACAATTTGCCGATACAGTCCGCTACCTTGAAGATAATTTACAGTGCAGTCATATTACTAATGTAGCTGGAGTGACAGGTCAATCTAAAGACCCAACAGTAATCACGGGAAGATTTAGTCCTGTAAGTAATGGAAAATGCGAACAAATTTCATCATCAGATGAGTTGCGTATTTTAATCGCCACCGATGTGTTGAGTGAAGGTCATAATTTACAAGATTGTGCAATTATCGTCAATTGGGATTTACCTTGGGCTATTATTCGCTTAATTCAACGACACCTCAAGATACTCGATTGATACACCTTCGCAAAAATATTGAACAACTTAATAAAAAATCGCAAGAAAAGTTAAATCTTTTGCTGTTGGATGAGTTTAGTAAGCGTTTGGGTATCAAGTATGAAGAGGTTCAGTTAAATGGAAAATCACAGAAGCGGGTTTTGAAGGTTGAGGATATTGCAGCTTTAAAGCCGTTTCACTGGGGTTATCACTTTGATAAGGTTTTAGAACGTGGCGGTTTTGATGCAATTATCACTAATCCACCTTGGGAAGCTTTTAAACCAGATGAAAAAGAGTTTTTCACTCAATATAATGATTTGGTGACGAAGAAGAAAATGGATATACATACTTTTGAGGATACTAAGGATAAACTGTTACAAGATAAAGAAATTGTAACTGCATGGTTAGAATACAAAAGCAAGTTTCCTCATGTAAATCTTTATTATCGTTCATCTAGGCAATATCAAAACCAAATATCTGTTGTTAATGGTAAGAAGTCAAAGACAACAGATATTAACTTGTACAAACTTTTTTTAGAACAATGTTTTTACTTATTAAAAGCTGGTAGTGAATGCGGTATTGTTATTCCTAGCAGTTTTTATAATGACTTAGGTGCTAAACAATTACGTGAAATGTTGTTTAGTCACAGTAAAGTCACTGGGCTATTCTGCTTTGAAAACCGCAAGACAATTTTTGAAGGTGTTGATAGCCGATTTAAATTTGTTGTTCTTACTTTTGAAAAAGGGGGTAAAACTGAAAAATTTCCTGCTGCTTTTATGCGTCATGATATTCAAGATTTACAAAGATTTCCAAGTAACGACAGTATATCAATAAGTATTGAACTAATACGCCGCCTATCACCTGATTCACTTTCAGTTGTGGAGTTTAAAAATGAAATAGACTTCTGTATTTCTGAAAAGATGATCAAATTCCCATTACTGGGTGACAAAATTGAGGATAAATGGAATCTTTCTTTAAGCCGTGAATTTCACATGACTGATGATAAAGACTTATTTAAATTAAATTTTAAAGGTCGATTACCATTGTATGAAGGAAAAATGATTCATCATTTTAGTCATACTTTATCAAAACCGCGTTATTGGGTAGAAGAAAATGAAGGGAGAAAAGCAATATTAAAAAAACAAAAAGATATTGGGCAGGTATTAGGTTATCAAAAATATCGATTGGCTTATCGTGCTGTCGCTTCTAATACAAATGAAAGAAGTTTAATATGTACTATTATTCCACCTTGCTTCACCGGTAATTCTATAAATATCTCTGAATCTTTAACTAGTAAGTCTCAATTAGTTTGCGTTACTTTACTAAGTTCTTTTGTCGTAGACTGGTTACTTAGACAAAAGGTAACGACAAACATAAATATTTTTTACATTAACCAACTACCCGTCCCACGTTTAACAAAAAACGATCGCTACTTCAACGATATTGTACAACGCGCCGCTAAACTCATCTGCACCACACCAGAATTTGACGAACTCGCGCAAGAAGTCGGTCTAGGTTCCCATCAACAAGGCGTTACCGATGAAACAGAACGCGCCAAACTCCGCGCCGAACTCGATGGAATGGTAGCACACCTTTACGGCTTAACCAAAGATGAATTTAGCTACATTCTCACTACATTTCCAATTGTGAATGTAACCATAAAAGAAGCAGCATTAGAAGCTTACCGTACCTTTGTCCCAATGTTTGGAGAATCAGAAAGAGTTGGATTAACTCATTAAAGCAAACATCCCTAGCGATTATAGGCAGAAACATTAAGGTTTATAATCTAGCCCTTTAAAGTTGGGTAAAATTTTTGGGCAATTATTCCTCTTTTCTCTGTGTTCTCTGCGCCTCTGTGGTTTAATAAATTACTTTTAAACCGCAGAGGCACAGAGAGCGCTGAGAAGAAAAAGAGATTTTTAGAGTTACCTTGAAAGGACTAGTTGACGTTCATATTAGTTTAGGAATATCTGTAACTATGTATACAAACTGCCTTGTCATCTAAAGCTTTTAGACCTAACCTTCAGCTTCTTCCCTACAAGGCAAGGAGAGTAAGATTCAAAGCCTCTCTCCTTTTAAGAAAGGTTAAAGTCTGCGATCGCAATCAATAATTTATACTATAAAAAACTCAAGATACATATTATCTGTAAAATTCTAATATTTTTAACTTTAAATTTATAATTAAAATCATCCCTAGTGTAGATGAAAAATTGCAACTTCTTAAGAATTTATTTTAAATTCACGGAGAGGTTTACTAGTATTATTTTCCGTTAAAATGGAATTACTGGTATAAATACAACAATGTATTTAAATAAGGTCTAATAAATTACTATATATATAAATCCGGCAGCATTTACTTAATAGTAGTTTTAGAACCGTGCAAATTCATTCTCACTCGAAATTTAATCATAGCCGCGATCGCCGTGAACAGGGTTTGCAAAATTTGCTTGCTCGCCTTGTTAAAACAATGCAGCGCGATGAGTTAGTGCGGCAAACAACCAATCAACTCAGAGAATCGCTTCGGGTCGATCGGGTGGTGTTGTATTATTTTTACAGTCAGTGGCAAGGACAGGTGACTTTTGAATCATTGAGTTCTAAAGAATTGTCAATACTTGGTTCCACTGGCCCAGATGATTGTTTTAACAGTGAGTATGCTGATTTATACTTAGCAGGACGGGTAAAGGCGATCGCTGATATTGAATTAGAGCCAATCCAGCCTTGTCACCGAGATTTTCTCCGCAATATGCAAGTTCGCGCCAACCTGGTTGTACCAATTTTGATACCTAGAGGATTATGGGGATTGCTGATAGCACATCACTGTCAAGGGTCTCATTATTGGTCGCCATCAGATATAGAAATGATACAAACAGGGGCACAAACTCTAGCAACAGATCGTAATATTCTGGAGAGTTAAGTCACAGTGTATTCAAATCGCATACAGTTTAAGTAGCAGAAATCCTCGCCAGCACTGATTTTTCTAGATAAGGAGAAAAAACTGTGAAATTTGGTTACACGGTCATTTGGGTAGACGATGTAGTTAAAACAGTTGAGTTTTACGAAAAAGCCTTTGGTCTACTTCGTCGCACTCTCCAGGATAAAGGACAATCTATTTGGGCGGAAATCGAAACCGGAAACACCACACTAGCTTTCTCTTCTAGTAGCGAAGCACAGAAATTATTTCCTGGAGGCTGCCATCCCAACGACGCTACACAACCGCCGGCATTAATCCAGATATCATTTATTACTCCTGATGTTGGCAGCGCTTACATGAGAGCGATTGGAGCAGGCGCAAAAACACTAGATGCCCCTAAAACCCAGCCTGGGGGACACACTATTGCTCGTGTGCGCGATCTCAATGGTGTGCTAGTGTCGTTGGTGAGTGGTTAGATAGCAAATTGCCTTGGACGCAATTAATTGGGCTGTAGATTGCGATCGCAAGAGAAAAAATCAATACCTAAAAGACTATTTATAAAATAAATCTTAAGTAGGGTGTGTTAGGGGTTTAGCCTAACGCACCTTTTTCTATAACGGTGTGTTAGGCGCTTTAATTATATTTTCGTGACAAATCATATTGAAATATGCGTCTAACACAACCTACAGTAATTTTATTTTTACTTGATAAATAACCTCTGATTTTCTTACAGAGTCGAGCTTTTTATCAAAACTTAATGTATAGAACTTGACATATAAACTTTTTATTCAGTAGCTTGTAATTAATCTAAGTATCTTATACCACAAAGACAAGATAATCACTTAGTTACTACTCGTAAATTTCTCCTTGATATGAAAAGTGAGTATCGTGAGTTAGTCAATGAAGTCCTAAGAAAAATAGGGCGAAATATGTTGATGTTTCAGCAAATTGAGAAAGGCTTGAAAGCGCTTCTTCCATTTATACACTCAGATGCTAGTACAAATGATACTGATAGCTTTTGGAAGTACAGAGAAAGAGTTAAATCAAAGACTCTAGGGAATCTGATAAATGCTTTTCTTGAGTCTGCGGATTATAACCCTGATTATTTTGGCGATAAATTAAGAGAGATGGTTGCCGAGCGGAACAATCTCGTTCATCACTTTGGTGGGTTGGAAGGTTTAAATATATTAAGTACTGAAGAAGGATGTAGAAGTTGTATTAATTACTTAGAATCGCAGTACCAAGAGACAGTTCACTTTTATAAAAACATAACACTATTTGTATTTAGTGTAGTTATTTTCCTTCGAGAAAATTACGCCGAATCTAACCAAAAAATCGAACTTTTCTACCAGCAATTAAAGGCAGAAATTATTTTTTCTGGTGTTGAGTATATAAATCTGCATAATCCGTCTGAAACAGCATGGGAGAATACAAAAATTGTCAAATTGCTACGTTTAGCCGAAACAAATACAGACAAAACAGGTGATATGACTTTACTGGCAAGAGCGGGAGAATTTATTAAGAATCAAGACCCTGAGTGTACGCCTAAAAAGTATGGGATTAAAACACTAAAAGGTGTTTTGAAAGCGTCTGGTTTATTTGAAATTACTGAGAGTCAAAATAGCCAGAAAAACAGCACATTTATTTTATATAAAAGTAAAATGCATAAATCTCTTACCTAAGTCCGATAAGTTAACACAGGTTCCCATTAGAGATACCTGATTTGATATTTCCATTCTGAAATAGCTAATAGGCTTTACAATCTACAGGACTTTGATCATGACACAACAAATAATTCGTGAAGCGCCTGCTCCTGAACCGTTAGAAGGTCAACAGGCAAACGCATTTTACGTCCCTGCACCTAATGAGCCTATTCTCAATGTCAACAATATTCAAGGCAACATTCTAGGTGGGTTCAATAAAGACTATCAAGCTCTCTTGTTCCTTGAAATTGAAAATCCAAATGCCTTTAAGAACTGGCTGAAGTCACAGATCAATTTCATTGCCACCGCTTCAGAAGTGATTGCCTTCAACCGCTTATTTAAATCCGCCAGACAACGGCGAGGCCGTGAAGGTACTGTTAAGGCAACCTGGGTTAATGTAGCTTTCTCCTTTGAAGGGCTGAAGAAACTAACCAATGATGCCGACTCATTTACGGATGAAGCCTTTAAAGCTGGGCTAGCAGCACGCGCTGTTGAACTGAACGACCCGGTAGACAAAGATGGTAAGCCTATTGGCTGGGTTGTAGGTGGGCCAGATAATGGCAAAGTTGATCTGGTTTTGATCGTTGCCAGCGACGAACGCGCGGACTTATTAGCAGAAATCTCCCGGATTTTAGAAAGCATTGTGGCATTTACAGATGGGAAAGGCAACGCTAAGAGCAGCGGAGCCAGAATTACCTTCTTGGAAGAGGGAGGCAACTTACCCGCACCCCTGACTGGACATGAACATTTCGGCAACTTGGATGGAATATCACAACCTGGTATTCGTGGCCGGGTTGCTGATAATCCTAAAGAACTTCTGACTCCTCGGCAGAATCCAGAGAATAAAAACCAGGGCAAACCAGGACAGGATCTTTTATGGCCAGGAGAGTTCGTTTTTGGCTATGAAGGTCAGGACAATGATGCTAAAAAGTTGGAACATAGCAAAGGTCAGGTTGTGTCGGCAGGATTACACTGGGCGAATGATGGCTCTTACCTTGTATTCCGGCGATTGCGTCAAGATGTGTATAAGTTCCACAAGTTCTTAAATGATATTGCTGCTGACCTAGACACCGACGCTCGAAAGGTGAGCGCAAAGCTGATTGGTCGCTGGCCCAGTGGCGCTCCCACTGTCCGCACGCCGGAAGAAGACGCCCCAAGTTTGGGTAATGATGAGAATGCCAACAATGATTTTGAATTCAACGGTGATGATGCACCAGATGGAAAATTCTTCAAAAACGATGTAGTTCCACCTTCCAAAGATGCAACGGGTCTGCGCTGTCCGTTTATTGCCCATACCCGCAAGACTTATCCACGCGATGACAAAACACCAGGAGGTGGAGGCCCAGGACCAGAAGAGATTGATCGCAGTGAAGTGACCACTCAAACACATCGCTTGCTCCGTCGCGGCATTCCTTATGGCCCGGTGTCTGCTTCTACACCGAACAATCCGCTACAAGACCCGAACTTTGTCGATCGCGGTCTCCACTTTTTGGCTTATCAGACTTCGATTGTAGACCAGTTTGAGTTTGTCACTAAGTTCTGGGCTAACAATCCAAACTTTAGTGAGGAGGCGGCTAAAGGTCACGAGTTTGAAGGTAAATTAACTCTTGGTCACGATCCAATTATTGGTCAAAGTGAAAATAATAAACCAAATGGCGATCGCACACGCAAGTTCTTTATCCACCTTGAAGATGACCAAAATCAACCTCAAACTAAGGAGTTGACTGCACCTGAAGACTGGGTAATCCCTACTGGTGGCGGCTACTTCTTTGCACCCTCGATTTCTGCTTTGAAGGAAGTATTGACAAAATAAGGATTTTAGGTAGTAGAGGGGCAGAAGCATTTGGTGGCGATCGCACCGAACTGCAAACTTCCCCAGTTTTGTCTGTCAATAAATGCCAGCGCTTATACCACAGTGGTCGATATCATAGGGTTTGTAGACCATTAGGGAAATAATGAATTATGAATTTTGTTTTGCATCATTCATAATTCATTTATTTTTCTTTATTCCCCAATCTCAAACCTCAAATTTTATGAATTCAAATCCAGCATTGTGTGCTGCGATCGCCAATTACATTACCACTAGTCCCCAGCAACGAATTACTTTCGCCCAATTCATGGACATGGTATTATACCACCCTGAATACGGCTACTATTCCAGCGATGCACTCAAAATTGGCTTTAAAGGTGGTGATTTTTTCACCTCTCCTAACCTCTGTTCTGACTTTGGCGAGTTACTAGCAGAACAATTTTTGCAAATGTGGGAGATTCTAGGAAAACCTATACCCTTTTCTCTAGTAGAAATGGGAGCAGGACAAGGATTGCTGGCATTGCATATCCTTAAATATCATCAGCTACACTACCCAGATTTTTTTACCGCCCTGGAGTACATCATTATTGAAAAGTCTCCAACTTTAAAACAAGAACAGCAGCAACGCTTGCAAGATTTCCCCGTGCGTTGGTGCAATTTAGAGGAGATACCACCGAATGCGATCGCAGGCTGCTTTTTTTCTAATGAGTTAGTTGATGCTTTCCCCGTCCATCAATTCATCCTAGAAACGGGAGAACTCCAAGAAATTTATGTAACCACAGATCAGAATGAAAAACAAACCAATGCCCCATCCCCCATGCCCTATGCCCCATGCCCATCATTTGTAGAAGTCACAGGGGAACCTTCAACGCCCCAACTAGCTGAATATTTGGATTCACTGGGAATCGACTTCACCCAAAGTGCATATCCCGATGGCTACCGTAGTGAAATTAATTTAGCTGCTCTAGACTGGTTGAGTATAGTAGCAGACCGCTTGCAGCGCGGCTATGTGTTAACAATTGATTATGGCTACCCCGCCAGTCGTTACTATAATCCCAGGCGATCGCAGGGAACGCTACAGTGTTATTACCATCATCGTTTCCATGACAACCCCTATATTAATATTGGGCGACAAGATATCACTGCCCATATTGACTTTACAGCTTTGGAACGCTGGGGTGAAAAGTGTAACTTAAAGAATGTTGGTTTTATCCAGCAGGAATTATTTTTGATGGCGTTGGGGTTAGGCGATCGTATTGCAGCCCTTTTTGAGCAAAAGCAACCTCTCTCGCAGTTACTACAACATCGGGACGCACTACACCAACTTATAGATCCCACAGGACTCGGCGGCTTTGGAGTCTTAATTCAGAGCAAAGGTCTAGACAAGACAGAAATCTCTCAACCATTAAAAGGATTGACGCTGCCAGAGTAAGCGTAAAGAAAGAAAAGTTAAAACTCTATTTAAGAATGCAGTATCAGTCTTATTTGGACTAGCATAACAGTGATTACTGTAAAGTTAAACACACTACCAAAGTAATAATTATGTCCACTCATGACCTGTTAATGCTAGTAACACTACTTACCCCCGGTATTTTACTTTCAGTGATAATAATGTTGACTTTTGCTGCCGGTGGTTGATTGCCAGAGTTAGGGAGTAAGAAAACTGGGATTTAGGATTGTATTTTAAATTTCAAATTATTACTTCCTAACTGAATTTGAATCAAACAATGCGATGTTTGTGATGAACTATGACGCTCGATAACTCACTCTAAGCGTTGCCGCAGCCTCTGGTAGAAAAGCTATGCCAAAAGCTTTACGCAACGCTTACGGTGACACTGTATTAAAGGAACGTAAAAAATGAAGGTGGCATTTCTGGGAACTGGACTGATGGGACTACCAATGGCTCAAAGGTTATTAGCCGCAGATATACAGCTAGTTGCCTACAATCGTACCCCAGAAAAATTAGCACCACTACAAGCAGCTGGGGCTGAAATTGCTACACATCCCCGCCATGCCATTCGTACTGCTGAGTGCGTAATTCTCATGTTGACTAATGCCCCAGCTATTTATAATGTGTTGCTTTCAGATACTGCTTGGCAAACTTTGGAAGGACGCACAATTATCCAAATGGGAACAATTACACCCACAGAAAGCCAGGAAATTAGGGATGCAGTTGTTGCTGGTGGAGGTGAGTATTTAGAAGCACCTGTATTAGGGAGTATCCCAGAAGCAAAAGCTGGCAAGTTGAATGTTATGGTAGGGGCCGAGCCAGAACAATACGAACGCCACTTGAAGTTACTCCAAAATTTTGGGACAGAACCTTTACTTATCGGGCCAGTAGGATCTGCGGCGGCGCTGAAATTGGCATTAAATCAACTAATAGCTTCTCTAACAACTAGCTTTGCTCTGAGTCTAGCTTTTGTCCAGCGTCAAGGTGTCGATGTCGATGTGTTTATGCAAATCTTGCGCGACAGTCCACTCTACGCACCTACATTTGATAAAAACCTACAACGGATGTTAGATGCCAATTATGCCGATCCCAATTTCCCCACAAAACACTTACTTAAAGATACGGAATTATTTATCTCAGAAGCAAAATCTCGGAGTTTGGATCTCAGCAGTATTAAAGGAGTGCGGCAAATCTTACAAACAGCCGTAAAAATGTCATTTGCTGATGATGATTACTCATCACTATTTTCAGTCATTAAGGAATGGGGAGAAGCGATCGGAGAATAAATTTTTATAGGATGCACAAATATGCATTGGTGTCAATGTAACGTTAAAAGGGCGGTTGATAACCGCCCTGCCTGTAAGTTGACACTTGAAAAATTTTGTAAATTCGGTTCTTCTTACACCCCGGCATTCCTGATATATCTTTGAAAATGCTCAATCAAAAGGTTTTAACTGAATCGTAATCGTTAAAAGGATATTACTGTCCATTATTAGTAGTCGATCGGGGAAATGGCAGAGACTCAGTCTGAGGCTGAGGCACAGATGGAGGCTGAGGTTCAGGTTGAGGATTGAGAAATTCCTGCCAAGTCTTAATTTGCTCTTGCGCTGCACTGTAAGCAGCACTACCACGTGGAATTGATTTGGCAGTGTCAATGCCTCTAGCAATATCAGACTGACCTTGAGTGCGTGCTATTTCTAATAATTGTTGACTCCATTGGTCAATAGCCTGATTCGCATCCATACGTAAGATGCTATTGTTTGAAACTCGATCCGCCAGTCGTATTGCCTCAACCAAGGCTTCTGGAGTGCCAGCCACTCCCACTTCCTGGGCTTTTTTCCAGTTTTCTCTAGTGCGGATTTGCCCTTCCCAGTCATCGATCGCAGTTTGTGCTTCTTGTGAAAGCGCCCTTCCCGATGAAGCAATTTGTTGAGCTGTGCTAATGGCGGCGGTGAGATTTCCACTCTGGGCCAATTCTTGTGCTCGATCTAAATAAGGTTGGTCTTGAATTCGCTCAATCTTTCCTACCCAAGTACGAATTTTTTTCCGTGCTTCTGGATATAATGCACGACCTCTACGAATTTCGCTGGCCTGGGCGATCGCAGCTTGCAAGGAGTTAATATCCTCGAATATTGCTATCTGTTCGGCGCGGTCTAAGTAAGGTTGGTCTTCAATTGTCTCCACTTGGGCATTCCAGCGACCTATCTCTTGTCTAGCTTCTGCGCCTCTAGGGTTACTAGCAGGAATAAGCTGTACTTGGGCGATCGCTGCGGTTAAATTGGGTACTGTTCCCTGGCTAGCCAATATTCTTGCTTTTTCCAGATGGGCAACATCTTCAATTTCCAGCTGCCAACGAGCAATTAGTTGCTGTGCTTCGTTATACACTGGTCTGGAAGGATCGATCTGTTGTGCCTGAGCGATCGCTGCCTCTAAACCAGAAACATTACCGATCCAAGCACTCCTTTTGGCGTCAGCTATGGCAATAAAGTCATCAGTTTCGCCTTGTAGTTTCGTACTTTCCGGTATTTGCCTAGCAATATTCAGCGCTTCATCTGCATCCTGCTTGTCTAGTTTCGCCTGTGCCAATTCCAGCATTTTGCGTCCAAATGCCGGAATTGCTTCCTGAGCTTTTTGGTAAATGTAACTTTCCTGCCCAATTGACTCGGCTAACTTGATCGCTTCTAGGATGTTATCAACTACTTTGCTGTTTGCTAAACTTTCGGCTTTTCCTAACTTATCGCCATCTTCCCGCGCTGTCGCAATCAGACGATTCAATTGGTCGTACTTAGTACCCGCCCAGTACTGATTGTCTACACGCAGCATTTTAGCGGATAACATAAACGCCGATTGCCAGCGCCGTTCCTTTACTTCGGCGATCGCACCATTGTATGTGGCTTCAGCCTTTGACCAAATTGACTGCCATTTGTCAACTTGTTCATTGACTAACTTATAAGCTGCTACATCTTCGGGTATTTTACGAGCAGTCGCGATCGCTTCCTCTAAATTACCAGTTTGGAAACTTTGATCGGCTAGCTTCAAAATATCCCGCGACCATTCTTCGATGAAACGATCGATTTCTCCATGCAACGGGTGATTTTGTGGTAGTTGCTTCACCAGAGCGATCGCTTGTAATAGGTCGTTCACTGTTTGCTTAGAAGCCGCTAACTGAGCGCAATGTAGCCGCACAGAAGCACTAGCTAGCGGCCAGAAAATCGAGGGGCAATTAGGAGCAGCTGGCAACTTTAGTAGCATTGCCATTGCCAAGAATCCCACACCGCCGGGAATCAACATTAGTAGTACTAGCCACAATGTCCAGCTTTTCATCCAGCGTGGCCATTTTCCAGAAGTACTATTGAGTTGGGCAGTTTCCTCTGAATTACTATTTATAGGTAATCCTTTCTTATGGTTTTTTTTTCGCCGCTTCACTGACTTGGAGGTAGAACCAGTAGCTGGGACATCAAATGGCTGAGTTTCACCGAATTGTTCTGTTCGGGATAATCTTTTGCTTTGATCTGGCTCTCTTCCACTGGCTCTTGACCAACTGTCTGGAATATCCCGCTCTGTCATCTCTCACACCAAAATAATTGAATAGCGTTCTGTTTTAGGTTGATAATTCCATTGTTGACATAGTAACTTTCTCGTCATTAAAAAGCTACTTTTTTGATTATCTCTCTCCACAGAGTACCATTATCAATCTCAAAAATCAGTGTTATTTTATACTTTATCCTCAAACAGCAGATTCAGCTTGCAAATCGGAAATTAGTTGAGCTAACTGATCGCTACTTGCCTGGTAGACGTTGCCGCAAAAGTCGCAAGTTGCCTCAGCACCATCATCCTTAATAATCATATCTTGCAGTTCAGCTTCTCCCAAAATCTTTAGTGCCCCCAAAACGCGATCAAAAGAGCAACCACAGTGGAAGCGCAACATTTGGCGTTCAGAAAAGATTTCCAACCCCATGTCTCCCAATAAGTCACCAAAGATTTCAGGTAACGTCTTCCCAGCTTGCAACAACGGTGTAAATCCTGCTAGACCAGCAACTCGTGATTCCAACGTTTCTACTAAGGCTTCGTCTCTGGCGGCTTTGGGCAATACTTGTATCAGTAACCCTCCAGCAGCAGTTACTCCCGCTGCTCCCACGAACACACCTAAAACTAAAGCCGAAGGTGTTTGTTCGGAATTCACCAGATAATGAGCTACATCATCACCAATTTCACCAGAAACTAGTTCTACCGTACTAGAGTAAGGATAACCGCGACCGATATCTCGCACAACGTAGAGGTAGCCGCTACCCACAGCACCACCAACATCTAATTTACCTTTGGCGTTGGGAGGCAATTCTACAGATGGATTCCCAACATATCCGCGTACCGTACCATCTAAGCCTGCATCTACTAATATGCCACCCAAAGGCCCATCGCCCTTAACGCGGACATTCACCCTCGATCCAGTTCGCTTCATACTAGAAGCCATTAACAAGCCCGCCGTCATAGTCCGACCCAGTGCTGCCGTTGCCACATAAGAAAGCTTGTGGCGCTGCCGTGCTTCTTCTGTTAAACGTGTGGCGATCGCACCTACGGCACGAATTCCACCTTCGGCTGCTGTTGCACGAATTAACTGATCCGCCATGAATAACCTTACATTTCTTAACAAGTTCGCTTTTTCTATTCTAAGTTCTCTGCTGCAAGAAAAATGACGTAGTAGGGTGTTACGCAAATAAACGGCTGTCATTGGTTATTGGTCATTGGTCATTAGTTATTTGCAAAGGACATAGACGCGCCAGCGGTGAAGCAGCGCGGTCTTCTCCCAAAGGGAGAGGCTAGCGCCAAGGGGGTTTCCCCCATGAGTGACTGCTGAACCCGTTGGCGCAGCCTCTCGTAGAGAAGGGCTGACCGCAGGGTAGGACTAATAACTAATGACAAAAACTATTTGCAATATTAGAAATAGCGATGTCTTATTTTTAGGTAATCCGAGAAAAATGCTGGGTAATTTTCAACAAAGCCAACTGCGGATTGAAATCGAAGCATCAACAGATGCAATTCGTGACAGTCTGCTGCATCCCGTGCAATTAAAAAAATGGCTTTTAGGGCAACGTTTTGCGCCTGGAATGCCAGAAGAACTACTTCCCGGATTCCAGTTTACAACCTGGACTGGGCCAGTTGCGATTCATCATCAAGTAAACGTTGTCAAATCCAACTGCCTTCGCTTAGTACTCAGCGGAGGCATTGACGGTTTCCACGAATGGTACTGGGGAGAAGGTTGGGTACAGTCCCGCTTGGAAGGAGTTTCACTTTTGCCCTTGAATTTGGGTCAAACGCTTAGTTTGTTGAGCTTGCGTCAGTTTTTAGCAACTCAAGAACGTTGAATTGACTGAACGTAGAAAAGAGATTTTCTTTGTCTTTATGGCTAGCCCTTTCAAGGTTACTCGAAAAATCTCTTTTTTCTCTCTACGCCACGGACACTTTGCTTAAGTAGGGAAACCCGCTCATGCAAGTGTCCTCCTCTGTGGCTCTGCGGTTTAAAAGTAATTTATCTAACGACTCTAGATGCAGACAACACAGAATTGCATAGGTTTAAATTCTTAAACCCTTGTGCAACACGTTGTCCCCTTTCTAGACTCATGGGAATTAGTTTTCCCTTGACCAATTTATAGCGACTATCAGTGCGATCATCATATTTCAGGTATTCTTCAAAGGCTAGTTTTGAGGTAGTTATAGCCATTGCTTCTCCTTATAAATCTTTACCTTGGTTTTACGACCAACACTGAACAATTAGCCTCTTCTACAACTTGACTGCTAACAGAACCCTGAACAATTCGTTTCATCCCCATCAAGCCCCGACTGCCAATTACGATCAAGTCAGTTTTATAAATATTGGCAAGACGAATAATCTCTTCAGCAGGATCGCCAGTTACTAACTCTAACTCACTTCTGGCTGATAACTTTTCCTGATATAATTGCAGTTGCTTTTCAATATGAAAATAAGAAAACGTTGGGGACTCTGGCTGAGGGCGATCGGCAGGTAGTTCCATTTCTGACTCTGGTGTGAGAAACACATGACACAGAATAACCTTAGCGTCTTTTGAAAACACCAAATAATCTAAAGCTTGAATTACTCGTTCTGAAATATCCGAACCGTCCAGAGCTACCAAAACACTATTTAGCACTGCTCTCGTCTCCTAAAGAGTAGACCCCTTACATACATAAGTATCTAGCAAAATTAGTCAGCAATGACACTAAACTTCTTGCATAAATCAAAAAAAGAACCCCACCCCGCCTTTGACTTACGTCAAATTCTCCCTGCCCCCTAATCCCCAGAGGGGGCCCCAAGTTCCCCGCCTGCGGGGAGGGGTTGGGGGTGGGGTATTAGGGTACTTTTGCAAG
Organism: Nostoc sp. ChiSLP03a; assembly: GCF_034531215.2. NCBI lineage: Bacteria > Bacillati > Cyanobacteriota > Cyanophyceae > Nostocales > Nostocaceae > Nostoc > Nostoc sp. ChiSLP03a. The sequence goes on along the minus strand of NZ_JAVRBQ020000072.1, from coordinate 177 downwards.
AGCTCTACTAAACTAATTTTTTATCTGACAACTTAGTTTATCTGGATTCGCGGAAAACCCCATCCGTCTGTACGGTGGGGATGGATAGCGGTCTACGGAGTGGAGCGCAGTAGACAATCATTCTTTCCCGCCTGATTGCTCTTTAATATAATCTTTAACTATTTCTAGTGGCGCTCC
>NZ_JAVRBQ020000071.1:0-13402 GCF_034531215.2 Nostoc sp. ChiSLP03a | reverse complement strand
GAAGACACTGTTTGTAGGCGTTTTTTCAGTTCCTCTTCGCTCTCGGCGATCGCAATTTTAAATGGGCGGCTCATGGTTCTGTTAACTTACCTAGTTTGCTTCTCCCCATTATATGCAGATTCATTTTTAATTGGTATAAGTCAGGTATACCTCTAATAGATGGGATGCTATTACACAACTTATTTACTGCTGCTAAGGAACAATTAAAAGCATCTAAAAATGAAACGTTATTAAGTGATAAGAGAGAGATTGATAATACATTCCAAATTAATCGTAAAAAGATTTTAGCAAAAGCTAAACGATCTAGATATGATGATAAAAACAGACCATGTAACGTTCGTAAAAATATGTTTAACACAAATTGGTAACTTTATTTACATCACAAGTAACTAAACTTATGAGTTTTAGTAACCTTAATCGATGTTAAATCATGTATCGTGACTAACAACTACCTATCGATTATTTGAAGATAGATGAATGGATACCGCCCATTAAATTTGATAATTAATTTAGTCAAGTCAAGCATCGTTTATTATTTTTTCTATCTCTAACTATCTTATCTCTTAAGGTGATAAGTTGATTATGATAGTTATATTAGATTAACTACAGTAAGAAAAATAGGTTATTGCAGTTATAAATATATAGATTAATGTGTATATGGTGTATATGATATTCGTCTTAATAAGTTATATTTGATTTGACTTAGTGTACTTGCGGCTCAGTACGATTAATTATTTTAACTTTTAATTTCTATAACTTAACTAACCTTAAGTAATGTTATATTAGCTAATTTATTACTAATTAAACCTCTAGTTTCTCTAGATGCCTTTAGTTTTTTCTTACTTTATCGTGTTATTTAATATATTGTTATATGATTTAACTCGTTTTTTCTTGCTGCCTTTATGCCTAATACATATAAAGTTAATGCGGGAGTTATCCAGTAGGATAAACATTAGTTTTTTAATTAAATACAATAATATAATTTAGTCAGTTTAAACGTTCATTTAAAGGTATTTGATCTTTATCTCGGTGTTGAGGACAATATATATCTTGTGCTGTCCTATGTATCGTAGAATATACATTAGAGATTGCATCACGTTCTCTTTTAGTAATTTTATTCTCCTTTACTTTCTGGGTTAATTCATCATATTTATCAGTCATTAAGCTCAAACTATTTTTACCTTGATCAAGTTTGATACAGTATTCTTTAGCTTCTTGGATTGATTTATCTTTTCCAAAAAGTTGTTGATACGCAACTCTCACTGAACTATCTGCATCTTGTAAAAAGAAATTTAATTGATATTCAAATTCATCATCAGGACTATTAGTATTACTTTTAGTATCTTGGATTTTTCCATTTGAGCAAGCAGAGATACTCAATATTAATAAGGCAACAGATGACCATATCTTCCAGTAGCTTCTAATCATTATTTTTCTTTTAGATTTTAAATAAGTAGTTACCTATTTTTATAAAAGCATATCAATTTATACCCTATACCTTGCCTGAGTAAATCTACTTAAAATATTGCTTTCTGTATTTGTTTCATCAAAATCAGAATTATTTAAAATAGCTCATCCTAAATCGAAGTAAACAGTTAGTTTTCTATACTTAGGCTGCTATTTGCAACAATGTACACTGACAGTAGTTTTCTATGACCGTGCTACTCTGTCTATGTAAGCACAGTTTCCATTGTTGAATGATTAGCTTTGATAGCATTTAAGCTTTAATACCTAGCTCTACAATTCCCTATAACAAGCAATATAAGACTTAAGCTTGTATTCCTGAGACTGAAAATAGAGGCACTATAGGCGAATATGGCATGAGTGTTTATGTACTATATAGCTTGATACAGTTGTCAGATAGCTACTCAGATAGTTATTGTTCTATACTTAACCTGCTAGTTGCTACCATAGTAAACTATGTCAGATAATGTTTGGAAAGAACGGGAAACTACTATAGCTATTGCTAACGATAAAACTGGGGAATGGTTGTTTCTTACGTTTCCATCATGGGAAGAAGCTAGACAAGCCGTTAATGCAGCTAGGAGTGAAGGTAAAGCAGCAGTTTTCTATGACGGTGCTACCTTACCCGAACCTCCAGAATTACCTATGCCTCCAGAACCACCACAATATTGACTATGGTTTGACTATGAATATGAATGACTATGAATGAATATCCTTAATTAGCAAGTATTTCAGCAATCAAAATAGAGGACTGAAAATCCTCGTGTCACCGATTCAAGTCCGGTTCCTGGCATTGGTTACAGCGAAAAAGACAACTGACATAAGGCATAAGCAAAAAAGTTGCCTGCAAGTTGTTTTTAGTTGGGGTAAAGAACGCTATTAGAATGCGTTCCTTCCCTACACCCTTGGCAAGTTGAATTTACCTATAATCAAAGAAACCGAAGCCACCGCGGTAATAGTCATGCTGTCAGAAAACCTTAAAGTCGTTGGGCTTCCAAGCACTGACGAACTAGCCTGCTCGGACGATATACCTGTGGATAATGAGGATCAAAATTTTCTGCCCAACATTCTACTGTTCCTATTAACCTCGATTTGGGCAACGCGCACCGATTGGTTTTTTGGCGTAGACATGGCAATCTACCACACGACAGGGGCTAATACGAGAGTTCCCATAGTACCAGATGGGTTTCTGAGTTTGGGAGTCGATCGCAAAAAAGGTGGTAAATCGCGTAGAAGTTACGCTGTCTGGGAAGAAAATGAGGTAGTACCGATACTAACATTGAAGATGGTATCCCATTCCCTAGGAAGTGAATACGACGAAAAGTTAGAAATTTATCGGAACTTGGCGTACTTTACTACATTATTTACAACCCCGAATATTGGCAACGCGATCGACATCAACCATTTGAAATTTACAAATTGGTAGATAAAAATTATCAATTACAAATTGGCGAACCTCATTGGATGCCAGAGGTTGGTTTAGGAATTGGACGACATCAAGGTGTTATTGGTGGAATTGGTCAGGAATTTCTATCTTGGTATGACGAACAAGGAAATCGGTATTTAACGGCAGAAGAAAAAGCAGAAAAGTTTGCACAGCATTTACGTTCTCTTGGTATTGACCCCGATAATTTACCCAGCAATCCGTAAATTAAGTTTGCTTCCAGCTAAAAAGCGGGAATTTGTTAACTAGTTGAAATCTTGTTAGCTTTTATGCTTAAAATTGCACAAGAGGTTTATTTAGCATCTACTGACAGCTAAAGTTAACCCTTTGCAGGACTTACCTAAGCAATGCTGACTGAAATTTTACCTTTCCGTTTTGAATTAGACACGATCGCGATCGCTGGAGCGAGTTTGTGGTCATTGGCGCTATATCTAGGTTTTTCCAGAGTCAATGAATGGGTAATCGAGCAACTCAATCGCTGGTTTAACTTTGCCGAGCGATCGCTTTATACCAGCGAGTCAGAATTTGAAAAGACTCGTAAAGCCAGAGAATCCCAAAACGCTTTCTACGCCTCACTGTTTAGCATTGTGCCTTTTTTGGTAATTGGCGCTTTATTTAACTGGGGTGTAGAGCTCAGTTTAGGGCCTAGTTGGGGAATCAGCTTAGGTATACTTGCGTGTATTAGTTGTGGCATTTTTGAACTGGGACGACGCAATGGTGAATCTTCAGATTAATTGCGGCTATACCTTTTCGATTTTTTGATTGATTGACCATTTATCGTGACGTGTTTGTTACTTATAAAGCCAGTTTGGGCTACATTTGGGCTTAATTTTTGTCTAAGTCCCACTATTAAAAATTCCAATTAAATTCTGCCGAACTGTTCCTACTTGCCAATTTCCTCACCAACAATCTGTGCTATCTTCTGCGCTGCACCGCTTTCACCGCGAATATTACGGAGTTTAGCGCGCATATCATCCAATTTTTCTGGATTCGTCAAAAAATCTAAAATCATTTCTCCAATATCTTGTGGTTGAACTTTACCCATAATTTCTGGGACTATCTCTTCTTGTGCCCAGATATTTGGCCATGCTAATAAACCTTTGCGTCTCACAAATCTCAGAAATAACCAATTAATCACCTTAGCGCATAGCGTACCGACTACTGGCAGATTTGCCAACAATCCAGGTAAACCATCCCAAGAACGCATAGCGTCAAGTTGCTGCGTTGGTAGTAAAACAATCATTGGCACTCCTAAAGCACCAAGTTCAGCAGTGTTTGCCCCCACCGTAGTCAAGCAGATACAGCACTGGGATAATAGGTGATATGCAGGGTTTTCTTGCCACAGTTCCACAGTTAAGCCTGTTGCTGTTTTGAGCAATGCCTTGCCTTGAGCATCCTCTGGGATAATTAAGTCAGCACCGCCAAAGCCAAAGATTTCAGCAATAGAGTTCTTTTGGGGATTGGCAAAACTAGCTAAAGTTGCTAAATCCAAAGTTGGGGCTACAGGAATCACAAATCTGATTTGCGGTCTTTTTGCATGAATGTATTCGGCAATAGCTAAACATAATGGTACTCCTTGGGCTAATTTTGCTGCTTTTGAACCAGGGAGTAAACCAATCAATTCAGTCTTTTGTCCTACCTTGTGGGTTCGCCCTTGGCATTCTCGAAGAGTAGCCGTTGACGCATCTATATCATTAGTCATTTGTCCTTTGTCGTTTGCTAAGGATAAATGACCAATGACTAATGACGAATGACTACTAGCTTCTAGCATCAAATCACCGACAACAGTGAATTTGTGAGCATATTTTGCTGGGACTTTGGCTGCAACTTCGGGTTTCATCACGCCAAAGCGATCGATCCAGTTATGCCAACGAGCTTCCCATTCAGCGTAAACAACTGTGTGATATCCGAGCTTTTTGCCTATAATCACTGGAAAAATTTGATCGCCGCCCAAAAAAACGATAACACCGCGACTTCTCCAATCCCAATTTTCAAATGTCTTGCCCCAAAGCAAAAATTGCCAAAAATGTTCTGCTCCCTGAACTCTATCTACTTCGGGGTAAGAAAGAGCGATCACTGCTTCTTTACCACTGGCATTTGAGCAAGGCGATAATACCACAGAAATTCTCACTAAAGAACGGTCATCCCCTAGTTCTTGCCGCAACGCCTTTACTACTGGACGCACCCAGGTTGTTACTTCACCTGGGCCATTTGAAAGGATCAGAATATCTACTTGAGTCATTAGTCAAAAGGTAAGTATTACCTAATTCGTTGTTATGTTACAGGTATATACTGTAGCTTGTTAATGAGATTTGATAACCTCTTTCACATTCAATTTGCATAGAGTCGGCAGTCATTTAATCGCTACCACTGTCAATACTGCTCGCTTTGTGCATTTTTAACTCGGCATTGGGTTTGGGGAAAAGGTTAAAGGGTAAAGGTTAAAGGTTTTTTCTTTCCCTCTTTCCCCTTCCCCCAAAACTCGACAAGTATTGCTACCACTGTCACCTAGATGGCGACTCTTGGCTTTCGCCTGTTACAAAATAAGCCAGATTTTTGATTTTAAATACCTATTTAACTAAATAAAGTTGACTATTTACGGATACAGAAACATCAGTAATATTATCTAATCTACCAAGAAAAATATAACGATAAATTTGATTATTATATTTTCTCTAAAATGTATTTTTTGAACTTACCTGACGATCGGCCTATACATACTTCACAATACAGGTATTTAAAAGATGGTTAGCAAAATTTAGGGTATTGACAATCGCAGCTATGGGTAACAATCATAACTGCGATTATTAATAATTTTTTGGGCAATCTAAATATAGCCCTTTTTTTGCTTATAAAACCCATTGTTTAAAGGGTTAACCCTGCAATCGAAGGCAACTCCAGCCCATCTGACACCAAAATGTATTCTTCACGGAATTTACCAATCCGATTTATTATTGGCGGCACTACTCTAATTGTGAGTATTTCTGCTTATTTTAGCTATCAGGCTGCTCGGAAAATAACGCTACAAGACTTGAGAGGAAAAGCTTTTTTAGAAGTACAGAGAGGAGTTGATGAAATTGAGGAGTGGTTACATATTCGCAAAGTCGAGGTACAAACCCTTGCTCATACTTCAACTGTACGCTCCTTAAACTGGTCTTTAGCAGAACCTTATTTAAAGTCAGAAGTTGAGCGGATCGATGAATTTTTCTTTTTCCAAATAGTTACCCCCGATGGTTCGTATTTTAATACTAAGATTGGTCGGTCAAATAAGAATATTAAGGATCGAGACTACTTTCAAAAAGCATTAGCAGGAAAAAGCAACATTTCCGATCCCTTTATCAGCCGTTCCACAGGTATTCCTTTAATTGCGATCGCCACTCCAATCTGGTCTGATTCTCCTACCAATCGTTCACCGATTGGGGTTTTCCACGGCAATGTTAAAGTCGATCGCATTGCAAAGGTGGTCAACTCTTTGCGCTACGGCAAGAACAGCTATGCATTCGCCCTCAATTCCCAAGGAGAAGCGATCGTCCATCCCAACTCAATGTTAATGTCAACGTTAGAAAAACCTGCACCCAGCCTGCTGAAAATTCCAGATCGGAATTTAAATGCGATCGCGCAGCAGATGGTAAAAAAACAACAGGGAATTCAGTTGATGGAAATTGACGGCACTAAAAAGTATGTTGCTTATGTGCCGTTACAAGAAGCTAATTGGTCTGTGGCTTTGGTAATTCCGCGCCAAAACATTGAATCTCGGCTACAATTCCTCGATCTGATCGCCTTAATTGTGGGCGGATTGACAGCGATTATCGTCACTGTCTTGTGGCAGGTACAAGCTTTTGAACAAGCTCAACTGAAAAAATCTAAAGCAGCGGCTGATACCGCAAACCGGGCTAAGAGCGAATTTTTAGCCAACATGAGCCATGAACTGCGAACGCCCTTGAATGGTATTTTGGGTTGCGCTCAAATTTTGCTGCGTTCCAAAGCTTTGCCAGAGTCAGAGCAATATCATGTAAACATTATTGAACAGTGCGGCTCTCATCTACTGACTTTAATTAATGACATTTTGGATCTTTCCAAAATTGAAGCGCAAAAACTAGAACTGAATCCTCAAGATGTGCATTTTCCGTCTTTTTTACAAGGTATTGTCGAAATTTGCCAGATTCGGGCAGAACAAAAAGGCATTTTGTTTGTCTATGAACCCACAAGCAACTTACCCACAGGGGTTCATGTTGATGTCAAAAGGTTACGTCAGGTTCTTTTGAATCTGCTGGGAAATGCCATTAAATTTACCGATGAGGGTAAAGTTAGCTTCGAGGTTGAGGTAATCGATCGACTGACTGCTGATGAACAGACAGAGAAATATCGCATTCACTTTAGTGTAAAAGACACAGGAATTGGCATAACTCCAACTCAATTAGACAGCATTTTTTTGCCATTTGAACAAGTAGGTGCAAAAAAGCATCAGATAGAAGGGACGGGGCTGGGTTTAGCTATTACTCGGCAGTTGGTGCAGATGATGGGTAGCGATATCCAGGTTAAAAGTGAGATCGGTCAGGGTAGTACTTTCTGGTTTGAAATTGCGATCGCCCAAGCCAGCGAATGGGTACAGTCTGCGATGGCTGTATCCAAGGGACAAATCGTTGGCTTTGCAGGTAGTCCCCGCACCATCTTGATGGTGGACGATCGCTGGGAGAATCGCACAGTAATTACAAATTTACTGCAACCATTGGGTTTCAACGTAGTTGAAGCCAGCAACGGTAAAGAAGGTTTAGAAAAAGCGATCGCCTTGAAACCAGACCTAGTGATTACAGATTTACTGATGCCAGAAATGGATGGGTTTGAATTGATTAAACACCTACGTCATACCCCAGATATCCACGATATCAAGATTATCGTCTCTTCTGCTAGTGTCTTTGAAGCCGATCAACATCGCAGTCTGCAAGCAGGAGGTGACACCTTTTTGAGCAAACCTGTACAGGCAAATGAATTACTGCATCAATTAGAGTGCAATTTAGGTTTGACATGGATTTACCAGCAATCTGAGGAACAAAAAATTAATTCTTTGCCTACAACACTTGATAGTTCACCAAATAAATTGACTCCTCCTTCCCCCGATGTCTTGCAGGAACTAATGAATTTAGCTAGTAAAGGTAACTTCAATGACATTTTAAAATGGGCAGATAAACTAGAGGAAACAGACGCAAAATTTGCTCCCTTTGCTAACCAATTGCGGCAGCTAGCAAGGCAGTTTGACGAAGATTTAATCCTTAACTTTTTGACCGAAAACTCAAAGAATTAATTTCCATAAATTTATTTATGGGGATTTTATGACGTGAATTTGGAATTAGGAGTGTTCTTTTTTAGCGTTTTGCAAATAAGCAACGTGAATCAATATAGGATAGAAATTTTATGACAGTAACTATAGGCGATCAAAAAAATTCCCTAAATAGCGATCCTAGCAGAGGAATTATTTTAGTCGTGGACGATAACCCTGCTAACTTACAAGTTTTATCGAGCTTTTTGGATCAGTCTAGTTTTGAAGTTTGGGCAGCACGCAGTGGTGAAAAAGCCATTCAGAGATTAGATAATGATAATTTACCTGATTTAATCTTGCTTGATATCATGATGCCGGGTATTGATGGGTTTGAAACTTGTAAATACCTCAAAAGTGAAAGCAATCCTCGTGTCCGGGATATTCCGATCATTTTTATGACTGCTCTTTCAGATACTGCTGACAAGGTTAAAGGATTGCAATTAGGCGCCGTAGATTATATTACTAAACCTTTTCAGTATGAAGAGGTCTTGGTGCGAATAGAGCATCAACTGAAGCTGAAAAATTTGACGAGAACCTTGATAGATAAAAACGCCGAATTACAACAAATTCAAACCCAACTGATTCAAGCAGAAAAGGTCGCAACCTTGGGCCAAATGACAGCAGGAATTGCCCATGAAGTAAATAATCCCATCAATTTTATCGCTGGAAACTTGAATTTTATTGAAGAGTATTTCCAAGAAGTTATTAATTTGCTCGAGCTATATCAAAAATATCTCCCCGATCCTCCAGATGAAATTCAAAATGCTATTAAAACAAAAGATATCAATTATTTGTTAAATGATTTATCCAAAATTATTCAATCTATGCAAATAGGTACAGATCGCGTTACAGAAATTGTGTCATCCTTGAATAAGTTCTCTCGACATGGAGAAGCAGGTAAAAAACTAGCTAACCTGCATGAAGGTTTAGAAACTACACTACTCATTCTTGGACATCGACTTAAAGCAAATGGTCATCGTCCAGCAATTAAATTAATCAAAGAATATGAAGAATTACCACTTGTTGAGTGCTATCTAGGCGAACTCAATCAGGTTTTTATGAATTTGATTGCTAATAGTATCGATGCAATTGAAGAAATCTATAAAACTCAATATTTTGATGAAAGTTTTCGACATATTGGGATGATTTGGATTAAAACTGAAGCAATTGGAGAGCGAGTTATTCTTAGAATTGCAGACAATGGCTCAGGAATCAGTGAAGCAAATCGGACAAAGATATTTGAGGCTTTTTATACTACAAAAGTCATCGGTAAAGGAACAGGACTAGGTTTATCTATTGCTTATCAAATTGTAGTTAACAATCACCACGGTAAGCTAAATTGTCATTCAACACCAGGTGAGGGTACCGAGTTTGTGATTGAATTACCTATTCGATAAATTAGAATCCCCACAAGCTCAATTACTACCAGATAAAAAAGCAAACTCTCGTTTAATATTCCAGCGCTTCCCGTGATGAAGCAGCAAGGTGAATTTGTCAGCAGTAAACTCAAAATGCAACTGACGATTTTCAAATTCTGGCCAAGCAGCTTTAAAATTCTGCTTTGTTAAATCCCGAAATGCAATCGTTAAATGGGGTGCAAAAGGGCGGGTTTTAGAAACCTTATCAACAATTCTCAAGTTGCTTTCTGTATAAGCGATTAAATCAGCTTGCAAAGTTAAAAGCTCTTGACTTTTGACGACATTAATGTAAATGACACGAGGTACAAAAGCATCAAACCCTTTAAGTGTAATTGCTACTGGCTGTTGTGCACTGGCAAACTCTTTCAAGGATGCTTCTAATAGTGGCAAGTTATCATCTGCCCATTCAAAGGGCGGTTGCAGGGTAATATGAGGCGGAGACTTTAGCGCCCCGCTACTAGCATAGCGTGAGGCAAAATACTGCTTAATCTCGTTGGCGTAGTCTTGAATATCTTGCGGTGGTAGGAGGGCGATAAAAAAACGGCTCATTCAATTTTAGATTTTGGATTTTAGATTTTGGATTATGAAATCATTGCTGTTGAGTATTGAACGGCAAACGCTCAAAGGATATTACAGATATAGCGGTGCGTTAGGCTAAAGCTATAACGCATTTCACTTAAAATTTATTGTATTTGATACTCTGAATCAGCACCGGGTACTTTACGTAGGCTGTTTGTTGTAACTGGAGTTAAGAAGCCAATGCCGTGGTTTGTAAAAATTGAAGAAGGGAAAGTCGATAAACCTACCTTTGACCAATATGTACCTGCTCACAAAGCCTACATTCGGGAATTAATTACTAAAGGACACAAAGCGCGAACAGGCTATTGGGTAGAGCAAAGAGGCGGAATGTTACTGTTTGAGGCAGCCTCAAAGGAGGAAGCAGAAGCGATTGTAGCTGATGACCCCTTAGTAAAACACGGCTGCGTCAACTATCAGCTTTATGAATGGCGAATTGTTATGGAATGACACACACTTACTGAATTTTCATGTTATGTTTATATAAGACCTGGATCTATGCGATCGCAACACCCAAATCTTGTCAGAACCGGAAGGTAGCAGCAACACGGGAGGCTTGTGGTAGGCGTAGTCTCCGGGTCGCCCTATTTTTAGGAGCGGTCAGTAACAATGCCTGGTTTTGGAGATATTGTTCAAAAAGCTTTTTACCTCGGTGTTGGATTAGCTTCTTACGCGGGTGAGAAAGCAGGGGGAAAATTAGCCGAAGTGCGATCGCAAGTCCAAAAACTGGCAGATGAAATGGTGGCAAAGGGCGAAATGAACACAGAAGAAGCCCGCCGCTTCGTTGAGGATATGATGAAGCAAGCCCAACAAGCCCAACCATCTGTTGAAACCTCACCAGAAACGCCCCCTTCTCAACCTCGCCGCATTGAAATTTTAGAGGAAGATGAAGAGCCAACGGTCAAAGAGGCGTCAAATGATGAGAATGTAGATAAATTGCGCGATGAAGTGCTAAAACTGCAAGATGAGTTAAAACGATTGCAACGCGATCGATAAAAAGCATTCTTTGAGAGCAATATTAAGTAATAAGTGGCATTTTGACATGACACTTCGGATAAAAACTTGATAAGATACATTGCTTAGTGTGTATTTTAGTGCTTCAAGCCAGATCGCACAAAGCGTCCTGTTTATAGCCTGCAAAGGTTTCAAGTTTATGGAACAGTGGCAAAAAGATTTAGTAGAAATCGTCGAAACAGTGGCTGATGAAGTAGAGCGCTTCTTCCTGGGAATGAGTGAAGTGGTAGACGTACTTTTTGAGCTAACGGAAGAAGTCACCGAGCACGTACATAATAATATTGTTACTGAAGTCGATCAGTATCTACAGGATTTGGCTGAACCGATGTTAGAAGCTTACTGGGAACTGGAAGACATGGTAGCAGATGTAGATCCGGGTTTTCCTTATTCAGTTGAACCTACATCTGAAAAAAATCCTGCCTGTATTGGTTGTAGTCATTACCACGGTCAAGTTTATGGTGGTAATTTATTAGTTTGTGCAATGCATCCCCACGGTTGTGAAGATGAGAATTGTCCAGACTGGGAGAAGGAAGAGTATTGAGGGGGAGTTAGTAGTTAGGAGTTAGGAGTTAACAAGCTACAAAATTACTAAAAGGAAGTAAAGATAAGTAGAATAACTAATGACAAATGACAAATGACAAATGACAAACCAAGAAATGAAGTATGGCGAACGCGACATTGCCGAAGGTAAACTAATTACCTTTCCCAATCCGCGTGTGGGTAGGCGATATGACATTAACATTACTTTGCCGGAATTTACTTGTAAATGTCCATTTTCCGGTTATCCTGACTTTGCGACAATTTATGTTAGCTATGTGCCCGATCAACGGGTAGTAGAATTAAAGGCACTCAAACTTTATATTAATAGTTACCGCGATCGCTACATTTCCCACGAAGAATCTGCCAATCAAATTTTAGATGATTTTGTGGCTGCTTGCGATCCGTTGGAAGTCATTGTGAAAGCAGATTTTACGCCTCGCGGCAATGTACATACTGTGATTGAAGTGCGTCATCATAAGTACCCATAATGAAACCTTTGGCTTTTAGAGAGGACTTTAGTCCTTTTTACAAGACGCTACGTGATACAAAATCAGGACTGAAATCCTGACTAGAAATATTTTTGAAGGAAGATTGATTAACCGCACAGGATATATAGAAGTAAGTGGGCGGCAAAATTTACAAGTATATAACGTAAAGTTAACTAAAGCCATTAGAGTTAAATTTTACACCTTTTATACTGTAATCTCCTTTTTCTCCCTTAGCTTCAATTTAAATATTCGTTCTTATTAGTTTTCTTGTACTATTTTCTTTAGATTTTGTTGATGTTGTGTGACAGTTGGGGTGCGGAATGTGGGTTCAAAGCATCCGTTACACATTCTTGGCCACTTGTTACTTTTATGACTCTTGGGTTTTATAGGAATTGTTCCCCCTACTCTTGGGATAATGAATCATCGACTACAGGACATAGCAGAGGAAATAGAAGAACTTTGAGCATATTGAGCCACAAGAATAACATCACCTTTACCATCAACAATCCATCCTTGAGCCTCCACAATCTGATTAGTAGATTTAGTAACAAATGTAGATAATTTATCCGTGACTCTCTGTGTTGCTTGTGGGGGCAAATCTACCCAACCAGTAATTACTGCTCGTCCCCGCAGAGGCTCGTTGGGGCTAAGGGGTAATCCACCGCGTCCTGTGGCAATAAAACGACTGGCGGTTTGTCGTCCTCTGGGAGTGCAGCCTTGAGCGATTTGTTGGGATGCATCGACGAGGTTAGAGGGTAGTTGAATTAAGCCGCGACTAGGGTCAGTATCAGGTGTGTTGAGATTTATCTCACCATTTAAGGAAGGCTTGCTTTGGGAGATGGCAGTGATGTCACTTGTTAGTAACTGACTAGGATTTAGCTTGTTCGGGTCGGTTGTTTGCAACTGCTGCTCGAGTTCTTGCCGACTGCGCGGCTGTAGCCCAAAGATGCCAGCAGAGTTGATAATAACTTTCCCGCCGCTACCCTCAAAGGCGTTGGCAGTGATATAGCAACCGCCAAGGCGGTTAAGCCGCTGTGTGAAGCACAGCTTCCATCGCATCTCTCAGACAGCCAAATTGAATTATTTGCTTACGAATTCGGCTTTTTAACCATGACCAACATCGCTCAATTTTGTTAAGCTC
>NZ_JAVRBQ020000070.1:0-14049 GCF_034531215.2 Nostoc sp. ChiSLP03a | reverse complement strand
TGTGAAGTTGCACATATCTTGATCCCCCTAAATCCCCCTTGAAAAGGGGGACTTTGATAGATGTTTTTCCGGTTCCCCCCTTTTTAAGGGGGGTTAGGGGGGATCGAATTCTATGCAGCTTTATAAAAAATTGGTATTAGGACGCTTAAAGTGGACTGTGCAAGCTGAAATTTTATCTAACAATGAATTAGCAGCAGTGGCTAGTCAGAAGGGTGGTTTTGTCAGTTTGCAAAATAATCGCCTTATTCCCATTCCAGAGGAATTACAGAAAAAATATTTACAATATCAACAAGGGATTCAGAAAATTTAATAATTAGGAATACTTCTATATTTTTTTAGTTTTTTACAGACTGTTCGGTTTGTTTGTAAACAGAATCTGAACTATAACACCGATTTTTGATGAATACGCGAAAGAATCCACTGCCTGCGGCACCTCCCCTTGCTAAGAGCAGATAGATAGGGAAGTATCCTCTCATTCCCACTTCTTGCAAAAGTCGGGAAAAGGTATGGAATTTGCCCGACTTTTGCCAATCTCGTAAATATACGGGAACTTCTTGTTTTGAATTTTGGTCACTTTATGTCACTTTGAACAGCAAGGCGGTTCTGACTCCAATAGATTAGATATAGTCTATAGTCACAACTCAGGCATTGCAGCCTTATTATGTTGTCCAGTTTAACTGACCCTAACTCTTCGGTAAACCACTGTACCTATCCAAAGGTATGTACAAATGCTGTTATCCGTTGTCAGCTTTTCCTGAATTGTCTTTATATATACAATAATTACATTTTGCTAGTCAGATTAACGCAGACTTCAAGCACTTTCAAATCGCTAAAATGGATGTTTCCTTATAGAACGATTTCGTCATATCTAACCAAATATTACCATAATTCTTTATATGTATGCTAAAAGTTTATGAAAGCTATATCAAACGACACTTTAAACAATTTTGCACCCAAAAACCTCTATACTAGACTAGACTTTGATAAATTTGAGAGTTTTGTTAATTGCAATACCAAAAACTATCAATTTTTAGATGAAATACTAGCGTATCTTATAGTCTATAGTTTTTAAAGTTTAGTCAAAACTATATCCAGTAACATCAAAAAACTGCAAACTTCATGTGGTGCAAAAATCAAGTGGGGAGTGAAGACATGAATTTACGTAGAGATGCATTGCAAATCCTCAAAGAAACTAGCCGAACTTTTTATATCCCAATTAGTCTTTTACCGCCAGGATTGCAAGAAGCAGTAGCATCAGCATATTTGTGTATGCGTGCCATTGATGAAATTGAAGATCATCCCGAACTAGATAACGCTACTAAAGCAAAGCTGTTAAGAACCATTAGCCTGACATTACAGGCAGGAGTTGATGGCTTTGCAGTAGATGCTTTCTTTGCAGGATTTAGTGGGTATGAGAATTCATTAGAAGAAGTCACTTTGAGGATTAGAGAATGGTCACTGCTAGCACCAGACACCATTGCACCTCGAATTTGGGATGCCACTGCTGCAATGGCTGACCGGATGGCTTATTGGTCAGAAAAAAACTGGAAAATTCATACAGAATCTGATTTAGATCGTTATACCTTTGGAGTTGCAGGTGCAGTGGGACTGTTACTTTCTGACTTGTGGACTTGGTATGATGGAACACAAACAAATCGTACCCAGGCGATTGGTTTTGGTCGGGGTTTACAAGCAGTCAATATCTTGCGTAACCACACTGAAGATTTGAAGCGTGGGGTAGAATTCTTCCCAGAAGGTTGGAGTGCAGAAAATATGCAAGAGTATGCCCAACGCAATCTAGGTTTGGCCGAAGCTTATATCAAAGACCTTCCTGCCGGGCCAGCCTTAGATTTTTGTCAAATCCCCTTCACCTTGGCAAAGGGCACTCTTGACGCCCTTGCTAATGGTAAAGAGAAACTCAGCCGCAGTGATGTTTTTGCACTTATCGAACAGCTGACTAGTGTGAATATGAAAGCTAGCTAATAATCTCTTAACGACTAATGGAGATAATTCTAAATTGCCTCCAAATTTGGGCATCCAAAATTCTACAGCGAATTTCTGTAGGGTAGCCAGTGCGGTCTTCTCCCTTCCTTCTCTACGAGACCTCCGCGTTCGCGTAGCGTTTCGGAGGAAAGGCGTTAGCCTCTCCCTTTGGGAGCTATCCATTAGTCACATTTTTCTTAAGATTGCCGTAAAGTAGGCTCTAAAGGAGTGAGAGAAGTAAACAACGGCGGCATAGTTGACAAAATCAACATAAAATGTATAGGTAGCAGGGATAGTGTGGCACATCCACCAGAGGCGCTCGTTAACTACAAAGATGGAGATGGAGAATCTAAGTGAAGAAGTTTCCTGGTGGCAGGGATATCGTGTAATCGCCGCAGCCCACGCCAAATGGTTTTCACTCTTGGTTCACCATCGCCTTTGCGTCCCAAAAAGCCACCAAGAGTTGCAATCATGCGTACTGCTTGACTTTTAAAATGAGCAACATCCCTCCCAAGTATGAAATTAACTCACGACTCTAGGTAGTAGCGCTAGTAGTTAAAAATAGCTAGTCTAGACAAAGTTGATTCAACATCCACTTTAGTTTGATTCATCACAATTATCATCTGTGGCGCGTACTGAAGATTTACAGTTAGTCTGAATAGTCCAAAATTATTCATAATCGTTCGCTTGCAGACTCGCTACTACTGCGCTAACGTAATTCGTAATTAAAGACTATTTCAGACTCTTATTTAAACACCCAAACTGAGACAAAGCCACGCATATATAATAAATGGCAATTACATTCAAAAATTACGAATTACGAATTACGAATTAGTTAAACGTTCCTTAGCACAGTGACAGATATGAAAGCAGATCAACTCCTGAAAAACTACGCCGCAGGTGTCAGAGACTTTACTGGCGTCAACTTGAGTGAGGTCAATTTAAGAGAAGCCGATCTCAGTGGCGTAATTTTAGATCGAGCAATTTTAGATGGAGCTAATCTGAGTCACGCTAATTTAACCGCCGCCAGTTTGATTGAAGCAGACTTAAATGGAGCAGATTTGAGCAATGCGGATCTCAGTAATAGCAACTTAAGCAAAGCTATTTTGGATGGAGCTATTTTGGATGGAGCTAATTTGAGTCACGCTGATTTGACGGTTGCTAAATTGATTGAAACTAAATTGAGTGAGGCGGATTTGCAGGAAGCAAACTTGATAGCAGCAAATCTAGATGGAGCGGATTTAAGTGGTGCAGATTTAACTGTAGCCGACTTATCCCAGGCAAATCTCACTCAAGCAGATTTGAACCAGACAAATTTGAGCGGAGCCAATTTGGATGGAGCCAATATAGAAGGAACCATTCTGGATGAGAATGTTTAATCTCATTTTCTTACAGAGCAAGGGTTCTGGGTTGCTGACTCAATACATTAACCAAAACAGTACCTTGGAACACCGAGATTAAACTCGATTGTTTCCACTGACAATGCGATTGAGATGAGAACTTAGAATGTTGCACAAGAGTTTGTGACTTTTGTGTACACACGATCTGCTTGCCAGAAAAAGTCAGATGGATATATTTTCTATACACAAGGATATTACTGTGAAAAAGTTTGCTAAAAGTAGTGTTATTTACGATTGTCATAATTAAAACAATTGACTCTCAACTATCAATGGTGAACTCTACCCTCGTCGTCACACTTTATGTCAACCCTATGACAGGGAATGATACCAATACTGGTTCGCGGTTGAGTCCTTTTAAAAGCCTCACCCGTGCTTTAAAAGTAACCAAAATCCCGACGATAATTCATCTGGAGTCGGGGACTTACAATGCCTCTAGTGGCGAAGTGTTTCCACTAATCATCCCTAGAGGGGTGACAGTGGTGGGTAATGAAGCTAACAAAGGTGTAGGGATTGTAATTTCCGGGAGTGGTGAGTATCAAAGTCCCAGTTTTGGTATACAAAATATTACGTTGCTCTTGGTAGATAATGCCAGTCTTTTAGGTATAACTGTCACCAATCCCTCAGCCAAAGGTACTGGTATCTGGATTGAATCGGCTGCACCTACTTTAAGT
This sequence comes from Nostoc sp. ChiSLP03a, assembly GCF_034531215.2. Lineage (NCBI taxonomy): Bacteria > Bacillati > Cyanobacteriota > Cyanophyceae > Nostocales > Nostocaceae > Nostoc > Nostoc sp. ChiSLP03a. The sequence continues at coordinate 9,995 of NZ_JAVRBQ020000070.1, read as the reverse complement.
AACAATACTTTGAGCAACTGTGGGCGGGAAGGTGTGTTTACCACTGGTACTGCCAAACCCGCAATTTTAGATAACATATTTGTACAAAATACTGCTTGCGGGTTAGTAATGGCAGGTCATAGCCAGGGAGAAGTACGGCGGAATGTATTTCAAAGAAACCCTTTAGGCATAGCAATTAGTGACTTTGCCGTTCCAACGATCGCCAATAACAAATTATCAGAAAATCGCACAGCGATCGCACTTTCTCGCAATGCCCAACCTGTGCTACGTCAAAATCTGATTATTAACAATACCCAAGGTGGTCTATTAGTCAATGGCAATGCAGTCCCCGATTTAGGTAATAGCGAAGATCCAGGTGATAATATTTTTTGCGATCATAGGGAATTTGATTTATATAATGCCACTACACAAAAGCTAGTTTCCGTAGGTAATCAATTAGATTCGTCTCTAGTCAAGGGTTTGGTAGAATTACTCCCAATCAATCCAGTAGCAGTTAACACTAGTTACTCTAATAGCTCGACAGAATCCCCACCTCAAAAACCCTCCTTGTCCCCTTGTCCCCTTCTCACCTCTCCCGAACTAAACGACCATTGGGCAGAAGCATTTATTCAAGCATTAGCGAGGATGGATTTAATTCATGCGTTTGCTGATGGTAGCTATCAGCCAGATAAACCCATGACTCGCGCCCAGTATGCAGCAATGGTTGCGATCGCTTTTAACCCATTTCCCAAAATCCCATCTCCTGATTTTACGGATGTACCCAAGGATTTTTGGGCTTATAGCGCTATCCAAATCGCGGCTAGCGGTGGCTTTGTTGGTGGATTTAGCGATTGCACTTTCCGCCCCGATCGAGGTGTGCAGCGGCTACAGGTGATTGTCTCCTTAGTAAACGGACTGAGATTACCAGCTGTTGATAGCGGTGTTGTAGACGTATATAGCGATCGTCATACCATTCCCGACTATGCCCGAACAGCCGTTGCTACTGCTACACAACGGGGAATAGTTGTCAACTATCCAGATCCGAAAGTGCTTGCACCTTTACGTTTGGCAACACGCGCCGAAGTTGCAGCAATGGTTTATCAAGCATTAGTTGCCATTGGGCGAACATCTGCGATTAAAATAATTCGTAATTCGTAATTAAGTTTTGCAAGGGGGATAAAGACAAGAGCCACAAAACTTGCTGCGACTCGACGGCTCGACTGAACGCTCGCCGAACATGATATCAGTTGCTATGCAACTTAAACCCTTAGAATTTATTAAATCAGTCTATGTGGGGTTGCATTCTAGAAGTTGACAAGTAAAATAGGGAACACTGCCTATCGGCTCAGCAACTCTTGGAAAAATAAACCATGTAGTTAAAAGCACGCTAGGCTAATATGCGATGGGTGACAAATCTTAGACCTATTGCCTAAAGCTAATAGCCCCATGTTAACAACACTTCCAGACACCTCTGCCAACTTGGCGATCGCCTTATTAATTAACTATAGTTTCGATCTCGGTGGGTATAGTGCCAATGAGCTAGTTGAGCGTTGGCAAACGCAATACCCCCTTAATTGGCTACACCTGGCAGTGATTGAGGCACTATATCAAGGTCGTTATAAAGCGGTTTCTGTGCAGCAAATTTTAGTATTTTGGCAGCGCCGGGATCAGGCTACATATCATTTCAATATGGAATTTGAACGGATGATTTGTAGCAAGTTTCCTCAAAACTTAACGTCATCGGCTGCGCCAGCTCTACCGCCAGCCAAGAAAAAACCCACTGTAGAGCAAGTAACGAGTCCTCAATTACCACCAGCTAAGATTCGCAATGGCTATCAACACAGCAATACTGCAATTCTCCAACTGAAAAGTTATGAACCAAAGACATCTTTGAGTGAAGAACAAGGGAAGCAAGAAGATAGAGACAATAAAACCGTCTTAAAGTCTCCCCTTTCTGCGAAATTTACCTCTTCAGCAACCCTTGAGCGATTATCTGCTGTCAGCCAAAAGCAAACTTCACAAGAAAGTCCAGTGCCTTTCCCGTCACCAAACCATCATCAACGACAGCCAAAACTGCTCCCGCCTGCTCCTATTCATGCCCCAATTGGGCAATTTACCCCCGAAACAAGCGATCGCCCTGATTCTTTTACATCTAAACTCAAAGCTATGTCTAGCGAACATAACCCAGGTGTGGGGAGCAGGGAGCAGGGGAGCAGGGGAGCAGGAAGCACGGAACAGGGAGCAGGGAGCAGGGAGAGAATAACTAATGACAAACGACAAACGACAGATGACAAATGACAAATGACAAACGACAAATAACATTTTATTCTGCAACTAACAGCTTAAAGCGTTCATCGTCGGCAATATCATCAAAATCGAGGTCGGCTGCTGCGTCTTCTTTATACCTGGGATTAAGTTCAATCGCTTGTTGTAGAGTTAACAGAGATCGGTCAACTTGTCTTTGCAATGCGTAACAGGCTGCTTTGTTGTAATAAGCACTGGCATAATCTGGCTTAATTTCTAACGCTTTGTTAAAACTAGCGATCGCTTCATCATCGCGTCCTAATCTTACCAATGTATAACCATGTTTATCCCAGATTTTGGGAGAATTAGGTTGGAATTCCAGCGCTTTCTCAAAGGAGATTATTGCCTCTTCGTATTGTTCTAATGCTACTAGGGAAAGACCGCGATTTAACCAAGCAACGGCATCATCGGGTTTAATTTGTGTGGCTTTATCAAATGAGTCAAAGGCTTGCTGATGCTGTTGTAAGTTACCAAAAGCAACGCCGCGATCGCACCAAGCTTGATGATAATCTGGCTGAATCGCAATCGCTTTATCGTAAGATGCGGTCGCATCTTGGTAGCGTTTTAATCTTCCTAGAGTTAGACCACGTTTTAACCAACTCACAGGTTCATCAGGTTGGATTTTCACTGCTTGGTTGTAAGCTGCGAGCGCATCTTCATAGCGTTTTTGAGAAAACAGATCGTCTCCCTGTTTTACATACTCATCAGCAGTGAATTCTGGTTTTTGTGGCTGTTCTTGTATTTCTTCTTCAACTTCATAATTTACCACCTCTAGAATGGATTCAGGCGTAATTTCAGATAGTTCTTGAAGAATCAGATCCTTTCTTTCTTCGGCATCTAATTGTAACTCAGAGAGTTGAGAGTCAAATTCAGTTTCTAATCTTTCTAACTTCTCTAAAATGAGAATTTTTTGTTGTTGGGCATTCCATTGTAATTCTGAGAATTGCGAACTAAACTCAGAACCAGATTTTTCTAAATTCTCAATGAGTAGCTCTTTGGATTTTTGAGCATCGACTTGTAATGCAGATAATTGAAATTTAAATTCTGACTGCAATATTTCTAAACTTCCAATAAGTTTATTTTTTTGTTCTTGAGCATCTATCTGTAATTCAGATAATTGAGATTTAAGTTCCCGCTCAAATATACCTAAACTGTCAACCGCAATCTCTTTTTGCTTTTGAGCATCAACCTGTAATTCAGATAACTTTACTACAAATTCTGACTGTAATTTTGTTAAGCTTTCAAAAATTATATCTTGTTGTTGTTGTTGAGCATCAGACTGCCATCTTGAAAGTTGAGATGTGTACTCAGACTTTGATATTTCTAAATCAGCAACAGCTAGTTCTTGCTGTTGTTGCACACCTAACTTTAACTTAGACAGTTCTTCTGCGATCGCAGATGCTAATTTTCCTAAATTATCCAGTGCTATATCTTTTTGTTGTTGAGCATCAAACTCTAACTTAGATAGTCCTGAAGCAAATTTTGACTCTAAATTTTTTATATTTTCTTGAGATTTTTTTAGTTCCGCTTCTAATCTACTTAATACCTGCGCTTTAGCTAAATCTAGATCGGATATCAGAATAGATACATTTTCTTGCTCATTTTTAATTTTTTGTTGTAAAGCAGTCGTTTCCTGTTCTAATTCATAATTTATTTTTTTCGCTTCTTGAATAACATTTTCAGCTTCTTGTTTAACGGTGGTTAACTGATTTTGTAATTGTTCCATTCCCTGGACTTGTTGCATTGCCCTATCAACAATTTCCCGAATGATCGCCCGTCGCAACAGCCATAACAAAGCAATGACTGCGACTGGAAAGAGACTTAGTATAACTAGCCAAACATCGAGTAAAATAGTTGTGCGGCTAAAAGTGCTTTTTAAATCAGATTGGACTTGCTGTAGAATTCGTTTTTCTGCTCGTAGTCGTGCTAATTCTTCCCGGTCTGGATTCGATAACACCGAAGTCGGAGTTAGTGCTGGATTGGGTGATGGTGCAGATTGTCCATTGGCGATTCCAACGGATAAAAGTAAGGGTAAAAATACAATCGTGCTTTTTACAATTAAAGCGAAAACAGCTTGATTTTTGCTCTGCATAACAACCATCTGCGTCTGTTGGTCAGTTTTTGAAGCGGCGTGCCTCTCTCCAATCTATAACAGAATTAAGTAGTTAAATGTTGTAAAAGCAGTGTAAAATTCTGAGCAATCCTTAACTAATCCGTTTCCTCGTCCTTAGTGTACGTACAACTTTAGTAGTAGAGTGTAGTCAAGTTTGTGACAATTTTTTTGAGATACTATTATAACACTACTAAGTTGTAACTACTGCTAAAGATAGTGAAAGTCAAGCGGTAAAAATCATAATTTATCAACTAGTGGAAGAGAAAATGCGAAAGCATCGACGCTTTCTTAGACCATCAACCAAAGAAGGTTTAGACTTTGTTTTTACAGATAAAAGGGCGTTTAAACTGGAAGTTCTACCTGTATGGGAAGTGTCAGATGTGGTTACTTCGCATTAACATTAGATTATCTCCGGTAGGCAGATTACTTGTACTCAAATTAACTTAACAAAGGCGGTAGAAAATGGGTCGCATAAATCCTTACACACTGCAATTGCAGATTACCCGAATGTTTGAGCAAGGGCAATCATTTTTTGCCACAACCAAGGTACAGGAATGGTTGAAAGAACATAAACACAATCCAGAAGATTATGACATTATTTTCCATAAAAAACCTGCACCTCCTGGTTCCAAAGAAGTGATGGTTGTGGAAATTGAATTACGCCGCAAAGATGGACAACCTGTAGATCCGTGGTTGCAGGAACAAGCAAATCTCCATGCCTGATCGCAACTATAGCAGTCCTAAATTAGATGTGAAAACTTCTTTTTCTTTACTTGGCATTTCGCAGAAAAAGTGGTTTGTTCATTTTCCCAACTTAGATAGGATTGCTATGTGTAAGGGCTACGCCCAAACTAAAAACATAAGCTAGTGTAAATTTTGAAATAAGTTTACACAAATTTTATATATACCTGACAACTTTAAGGATTTAACAAAGATCATCTTTTATTAGTTATTTCTTAACCTATATACATTGGTGAAAAGTTTATTTAAGTGAAATTACAGAATTATTCATTTTTTAGCTTCGGAGCATTTTCTGATGAAATTAGCTAAAAACATTACCATTGCTGCTTTTGCTGTTGCGATCGCGGTTGCTGCTGTTATTAAACCGACACAAGCTGCCTCAGTTAATTATGATTTCACCGTAAATGCCACATCTGGCGATCGCCCTGGTCAGTATTTCGGCTCTTTTCGATATGATGACTCGACATTAAGCGGGTTAGGCGAGGAAACTCTAGGCGTTAACAATGGATTATCTATTTTGTTTGACTACTTGGGTACTCAGTATACAGGGGCAAGTGATTTTGATTACCCATCATCTCCTGTAGTCAGCTTTACAAATGGCAACCTGTCAGGATTGAGCTATTTGGTTGAAGATCAATTTTTTATTGGTAATAATCCAGGTAATCCTAATACAGGGGGAACAAAATTTTATCGCATTTTGAGTGCTGACTTATTGTCTACAACAGAAGTGGGGACAGTAACTTACTCTAAGAGTACGCCCGTACCAGAACCGATGACTCTTGGTGGTATAGCGATCGCTAGTGCTATGGCGTTGGGAATCAAACCCAAGAAAAAACTATCTGGACTGACAAATTAATAGTCCTACTTTGAAAATTAATCTAGAGACGTTAGATAATAACGTCTCTATACAACACATAGTTTTAAGTGAAACTATCAGTAGGATTCTTACGTTTGATACCAATTACAGATGGTTTAGGAAGACTTCTAGGTTGACCCTTTCCACCGTCAGCAGTTGGGATGTTGCTTGGCCAACTACTGCCACGAGGGACAGTCCGGGTCTGATTGAATGTAATACCATTCAAATCTAGTAGTTCAATCTCACGACTCAAAATCGTACCATCATTAATTGGGCTATCTTCGCCGGGATGCTGTACGGAAATAATCAGCGTATCTCCGACAAAAGTTGGCCCTGTCATCTCACAACGCACTGGCCCCTGAGCAAACGGTATTACCTCTCCCGCATGAGTACCAGTAGTAGGAATGTAGAATAGCCAGTTATTACCGAAAACTCCTGTAAAATTGGAAACATTACCACTGGCTGTGTGGTCGATGATAGTTACAGTACCAGCAGCACCAACATTAAAACCATTGTGAGTGGTGGTAGACATATCCGTTACCCCCCAAATATTTGCCTTATTGTCGAACACTAAATTATCGACGTTGGCAAAACCAGCACCAGAAATCGATCCGGCTTCTCCACCTTGAGCAAATCTTTGCCAACGGAAGGTTAAACCAGTCCCATCAGCACTATCTTCAATAATCTTGTACAATCCGCCGGATTGCTGCGTTGCGTTGACGTTTGTATTCAACTTGGCAACCTGGAAAATACGCGAATCTGGATAACCGTCGCCTCCTGGCGCACCGTCAGTATAGGCAATGAATACTTCTTTGGTGGTCGGATGCACTTCTATATCTTCTGGACGTGCTGTCGGAGTTCCGCCAGCCAAATTCGCTGCTAAAAAAGCATCACTAAGAATAGCACCTTGGGAAGTGTAGAAGTCAGATAACTTCTTACCTTGATAAGCAGGTAGTCTCTCTGCTTCGTTGGTGCGATCGACTGCGAGGGAACCGCCATCTGTAGTTTCACCTGCAATCCCATTACGTTTTGGTAGCGGTAAAAGACCATTTCTTTGAGCCGAACCCAAAGCAGCAAACTCCACAGAAGATATTAACGATGGCGAAATGGGATTGGTAGGAGTGGTTAAACGTAACGGTATCCATTGACCCGTACCATTTGGATTATAACGGGCGACATACAACGTACCACTTTCCCATAAACTGCTGTTGACTTTACTGGTTGGTGAAGAAATAATACCTGCACTGATAAATTTCCAGGTGTGTCCCCCACGTCTATCATCACCCATATAGGCGATTAATGGTTTCCTCGCTTCGGCACGGATGGCAACGTTTTCATGACGGAAACGACCCAATAAAGTGTGCTTGCGAGGGCGGAAATTTGGATTAACAGGGTCAATTTCGACAATCCAACCGTATTTTTCACCAACTAAACCGAAGGTCTTACCGGTAGTACCATCGATGTAACCTGTTTGAGTACCATTAGGGTTGACTGATTCTGTAACACCAACAAAACCTCCTACACTTCCTTGAAAGTTCTCTTCGCCACTTAAAATAGTTCCCCAAGGAGTTGTACCGCCAGAACAGTTATAACTAGTGCCAATAATTTTGTTACCTAATCCATCAGAGGAGAAGTTAAATACTTGGGTTGCAGCTGGGCCAGTGGCGATGAGATAGTTTTGATCGCCTTTTTGGTAGCTGCGACTTCCCCAAGAAGTGACATTTTTATATTCATCACTTCTTTGGCTATTAATTCCCAACCCAGAAAGACCGTGAAGGCGACGATTTCTCACATCACCTTTAACCACTGCATAACGGCTACTAGAATTACGTCGGGAGATGCGGACGATCGATCCGCCTAAGTTATATAGAACTTCGCCGTCAAATTCAATACCTCTGGTGGTAGGTAAAGCCCAGCCAATCACTGATTCAAAGGTGGTAGGTAATCCTTTAACATCAGCAGGAGCTTCTGGTGCTAAATCGGAAAATGGAAAACTGACGTATTCGTGATTAACCCACAAATAGCCGACATCGTTGGTTCTACCCAGAGGAATGAAACCCGTATAATCGTTGTTGTAACCGAAATATTCATCTTTGTTAGGAAAGACGCGATCGCCCCAGCTGATAATTACGTAACGTTCATATTCTGGTGGCACTACCAGATCGTCAACTACGTTGTAGCTATTTAATTTCGTATTTGCAGATGGATTGATTACCTGTCCCTGACCGATTCCCGTTGGCAAGAAACTTTTCTGCTGTTTATAAACGGGTAAGGAATGGGGTAAGCGCACTGGTGTAAAGCTCAGTGGCTTGTTGGTTGCTCCGGCAATACTGGAAACACCATCTATAATTGTGTCTCCTAAGACAGCCGCACCAGCACTGCCAGCAAAAAATACTAAAATTTGTCTGCGACTTAATTTAGACATCAAACTTTCCTCTGTTGTGACATCAAGAATTTTGTAAAAGCAAATCTTGATTACTGGTAGAAAAAGCCATCAATTATTTACGTGAAATGCCATATATTTTGAATAGTCAGTAACCTGTTACTAACAAAAGGTTGTTTGCTGTTTAGGTCAGCTAACTAGACAAAAAATTTTCAGTTTGTCATATAATCTAATGACCAAAAATTAACATCAGGTTATATCTTGATTAATGGGGATTTATTTTGTACTAAATCTCAAAATAAGAAGTTAGAAATCCAGTCAGGAACAGTGTCAACGCCCCATCTGTCCTATCCTGGAGATGGATAAATCAATAGTGTTGTGGGTGAGACTGTGTTTTTCAGCGTTGTGATACCGACTTATAATCGCCAACCGATTTTAGAAAAGTGCCTCCGCGCCTTGGAGGTGCAGGAGTTGAGTCAGCCAAGTTCGGTTACTGATTACGAGATTGTCTTGGTGGATGATGGTTCTACTGATGGCACATTGGAGTGGTTAGCAGCACACAAAGAAGAGTTTCCTCATGTGCGCTGGTTTGAGCAAGATCATGCTGGCCCAGCTGCGGCTCGGAATTTGGGAGTAGAACAGGTGCAGGGAGACACAATTATCTTTATTGATAGTGATTTAGTAGTGCTGAAGAATTTCCTGCAAGCTCATGCTGAAGCACTAGTCAAGGGGAAAGAGAAATTGGGGAGTGATCGCTTTTTCACTTACGGTGCAGTTATTAACACTTGTAATTTCAATAATCCAACTGCTGAACCCTACAAAGTCACAGATTTTTCAGCAGCTTTTTTTGCTACGGGAAATGTAGCAATTCCCAAACATTGGCTAGATAAAGCCGGACTTTTTGATACTAGTTTTCAACTCTATGGCTGGGAAGATTTAGAATTAGGTGTGCGGCTAAAAAAACTAGGTTTGACACTAATTAAATGTCCAGAAGCCGTAGGATATCACTGGCATCCAGCATTTAAATTAGAACAAATTCCGCGATTGATTGACCAAGAAATTCAACGCGGACGGATGGGAGTTTTGTTTTATCAAAAGCATCCCACATGGGAAGTGCGAATGATGATTCAAATGACTTGGCTGCATCGCTTACTTTGGGGGATTTTGTCACTCAATGGTGCGCTAAATGAACGGACAATGGCTCCGTTATTGCAATGGCTAATTAATTTAGGTAAACCGCAATTAGCTTTAGAAATTGCTCGAATTTTTCTCAACTGGTACAACGTGAAGGGTGTCTATGAAGCCTATGATCAAATGCAGCAAGCATCGTGAGTTTGGGCTTCATTTGAACAATTTCAGACTTGTGTATACACCGTAGGTTTTTAAGGGGGGTTGCGGGGATCAATAAGTACTTACTGTGTACCTTAACCGAACCGCTCCTCTTTGCGCCGTCTGTGCGTGAAAACAATTATCTTGCCCTAATACCATTTCTGTATGAAGCTGCGCTAAATTATTCACAAGGGTGTATTTGGTAAAAGTGTAATGGGTCTCAAATTGCAAGTTGAGATTAAACAGAGCCGAGAAGAATTGGAAAAAGCTGTTAAATATGCCGCAGAAGG